>DAOTWV010000001.1:0-3661 GCA_034435695.1 Anaerolineales bacterium
GGGCAGGGGGTTCCTGGGGGGAGGCAGCCTCCTCTGGGGTGTTCAGCCTGCTCCAGTTCATCAGGATGCGTCCCAACTGGTCGGCCGTGCGGTAGCGCGCCGCGGGTTCCTTGGAGAGTACTTTGAGGATGATTTGTTCGATGACGGGAGGAATGGCCGGGTTGTAACGGCGCGGGGGGATGGGCTGCGCGTTCTGGTGCAGGCGTGCCAGGGTTTCGGGGTCTTCAGCCGCGAAGGGGAGGCGGCCGGTGAGCATTTCGTAGAAGATGACGCCCAGGGCGTACACATCCGAGGCGGGCGAGGGGGGGCGTCCGGCGGCCTGTTCGGGGGCGAAGTATTGCGGGGAACCCCACACGATAGGGTTGTATTCATCGGCCTGGATGGAAGCCAGGGCGCGGGCGATACCAAAATCGGTGACTTTGAGACGCTGGCCGGTGTGGTCGATGAGCATGTTTTGGGGCTTGACATCGCAATGTACCAGGCCGGCGCGGTGCGTGTAGCCAATGGCGGCGCAGGCCTGCACCATCAGGGAGACGGCCTGGGACACGGGCAGGGGAGCGTGCTGGCGGATGTACTCCTTCAGGTGGACGCCGGGCACGTATTCCATCACGATGTAAGGATGGCCCTCCGAGAGACCAAAATCGTATACCGTTACCAGGTTGGGGTGGCTCAGGTTGGCCGCAGCACGCGCTTCCTGACGAAAGCGTTCCCGGAAGGCTGATTGGTTGGTAAAGTTTTGGCGCAAGATTTTGATGGCAACCGGGCGTTCCAGCATCAGGTCGCGGCCGCGGTACACGACGGCCATGCCGCCGCGGCCCAGCGGTTCCAGCAGTTGGTAGCGTTCGTTTAGCAGGGGAGTGTCAGTCATGAGCGGGGTAAGGTGTGCGGTGTATTGGGATGCTAATTGTACCAAAATTGCGCAGGCAGAGCAGCCGGCAAGTGTGCACACCCGTTGGGGCATCCTCCCGCGGCGAGGCCATACGTGGATGTGCGTTGCTTCTCGCCAAAGCGAACACCCGTAGGGCAACTGCTTGCCAGTTGCCCCCAGGTGGGAACACTAAAGATATGTTGGTTAGTAGAACGCTGATAACGCTGGTGCCGCTGATATCCGCTGGTTGTGTTGGTTTTCGCCGCTCCGTTGGCCGTATCTGCGAGAATCTGCGTCAAATCTGCGGTATCTGCGTTCCGTTGTGCCAGGCCGTACAGGCAGGGCGCGGATGGCGCAGTTGTTCGCTCTCCCAGGGCTGGCCTCGTGTGCCCTGCGCACCAGAGGGGAAGCCACCCCCGCGCGTGGTGCGCAGAAGATGGCTTCCCCCTGATGGGATACCTTATTTCAGACGCACCTTGTCCCATACGGGGACACCGATGGGGGTGAGCACTGTCCCATCCAGACGGTCGCTGACCAGGGCGAAGGTTGAACTGCGTACCAGGGGGATGGCAGCGAAATCCTGGAGAATCAACGCTTCGGCCTGTTGATACAGCCTCACGCGTTCTGCAGGTTCCAGGCTTGTGTTGGCCTGTTCCAGGAGACTGGATACTTCGGGGTTCTGGTAATGCGTCAGGTTGAAGTCGCTTTCCGGTGAGAAGAGCACATCCAGGAAGTTTTGCGGGTCTGGGTAGTCGGCGCACCAGCCCATACTGACCAGGTGGGCTGGCGTTTGCCGGGCTACTTTGAGCATATCCAGCGGGTCGGCGTACTGCACGGAAATGTGCACCCCCAGCGTTTCCTGCCACATGTTGATGATGGCGGTGGTGTAGGGGTCTTCGTTGGAGGCAAACCCGCTTGTCAGCAGGGTGATTTCGGGCAGGTCGCTGCCATAGGCAGAGGCAGCCAGCGCCTCGCGGGCGGCCTGCGGGTCATAGGCGGGCATGCCGATGCCCTCGGTATAGCCGGGCATGCCTGGAGGCAGGATGGTGTAGGCCGGTGCCCCCAACCCGTAGAAAAACTGCTCGTTTAGTTTTTGGCGGTCTATGGACAGGGCAAAGGCGCGGCGCACATTGATGTCATCGAATGGCGCCAGACTGGTGTTGAGCATGTACATGGGTGTGCACATGCGCTGCGTTGAGCGCAAATTGGCGCGCACGGGGCTTTCGGGGTCGCTGGTGATGGCTGCGGCATCCGAGATGGGCAGGTACACCATGTCCAGGTCGCCGTTCTGGAAGGTGCTGACGGCGTCGCCCGTCAGAAAGTAGCGGAACACCAGGTAGGGGATGTGGGCGGGGGTGTGGTATTCCGGATTGCGTTCCAGGATAAGCGCGGTATCTCGCTCCTCCTTGACCTTGTAGGGGCCGCTGCTATTGGGAGCGAACATCCAGCCTGTGGGGTCACGGTACACGTCATGGATATCGACGACAAAGGCCACAGGGTACGTTAACTTGGCAAGGAAGTAGGGCTTGGGGGCATCCAGGGTGACCACCAGGGTGTGCTCATCCACCACTTGCAAACCGCTGATGGTTTTGGCTTTTCCGTTGTGTTTTTCGACGAGACCCACGATATCGCCCAGGTAGGTGGTCACGGTTTGCGAATCGGTGCCGGGTTTGGCGGCGTATTCCCAACTTTCCCGCACGTCTTCAGCGGTGATAGGGCTGCCATCCGCAAAACGGGCATCGCTTCGCAACGTAAAGGTGTACACCGTACCATCGGGGCTGATATCCCAGTGGTCGGCCAGGTCGGGGACGATTTGCATATCGGGGGTCAGGCGTACCAGGCCGCTAAAGAGCATGCCGGTGTACATGCCGGCTGAACCCTGGGTGCGTGCCGGGTCGAGGTCTTCTGGTTCAGGCTTGCCGCCGTGAAGAGTGACAGTTTCCTCTGGCGGCAAGGCGTAATCCTGCTTCGCGCCGAAAGACAAACTGGCGTACATGGCCTGGAAGGCGTCTTCGTGCCGCTGCCAGTAGGCGTCATCTGTGGTGATGGTGATGACGAAAATGTCCTCGCCGCGGGGCTTCCACAGTGTGTGCACACTTGATTTTGGGCCGCTATCTATCCCGTTCAACTGGTATGTGCTGACTTCTGCGGTACTGCCATCGGCCAGGGTGACCTGTTCACGCCCGCTCAGGTTGAGGGATACGCCCTCGAACATTTGCTGCAAGTTGCTTTCGACATACAGCATGAAATCATCCACGTTGATGCCGGCATCGCCTGGCACAGTGATGATGCTCATCGTACGCGGTGTTTGAGACAGGAAATCGGCCACGAACAATGCGGATTGCTCATCGGCGCTGACCAGGTGCCAATCGGTGGGCAGTATCATGCTAAAGCCCAATTCGGGGTTTTCGTAATACCCGCGCGGGGTAGGCGTGGGGCTTGGCGTGAACGTCGGCGTGGGGGTTGCCGTAGAAGTCGGCGTCGGGGTGTATGTTTCCGTGGGGGTGGGGGTAGGGGTTGCAAAGGGATTGCCCGCATTGCAGGCGCTCAATCCCAGGGTGAGGACGATGAAGAGCAGTGAGAGGCGATGTGCAATGGGTTTCATGGATTTCTCCGCATGCGTAGGATGAAAACGAACAGCAAAACGCCCGCGCCTGTCAGCGCGAGAATGGGGATGGGGCCTGCCCAGGGGGAAGATGTACCCTGAGATGGGGGCGGAGCCACCGTGGGCGAGGCAGCGCGCACGGTTTCTGAGGAAGTGGGGGGGGGTTGGGGGGGCGGCGTCTCCGTGGG
>DAOTWV010000002.1:0-16547 GCA_034435695.1 Anaerolineales bacterium
ATACAGGGTGCGATACAGGGTTGCGTTGTCCATTGCGCGCAAGTATAGCACAAGGCGCGGTATAATCACGTGCGACGTGCGACGTGCGACGTGCGACGTACAGCGTACAGGGTACGGGGTACGGCGTACGACATACCAATTCACCCAAAAAGCGATTTTTTATGCTCGAAAAACTCAACGCTATTGAAGACCGATACGAAGAACTGACCCAGGAATTGATGCAGGTCGGCGACGATTACCAGCGTGCCGCCGAACTGGGCAAGGAACGCAGTGACCTGGAGCCGCTGGTAGCCGTTATCCGCGAGTACCGCCAGGCGCTGGAACACCTGGAAGAAGCCAAAGCAATGCGGGATGGCGAAAGCGACCCGGAGATGCAGGAACTGGCCGCGCTGGAGGTAGCCGAACTGGAGGAGAAAATCCCCGCGCTGGAGGAGAAACTCAAGCGCATGCTGCTGCCCAAAGACCCGCGCGATAACCGCAACGTCATCATGGAAATCCGCGCCGGCGCGGGCGGCGATGAGGCCGGCCTGTTTGCCGCCGACCTGTTCCGCATGTACAGCCGCTATGCCGAGCGGCAGGGCTGGAAGGTGGAGGTGATGTCCGAAAACGCCACCGGCATCGGCGGGTACAAGGAAATCACCTTCCTCATCAAAGGCAAGGGCGCCTACTCGCGGCTGAAGTACGAATCGGGCGTGCACCGCGTGCAGCGCGTGCCGGCCACCGAATCGCAGGGACGCATCCACACCTCCACCGCTACCGTCGCCGTGCTGGCCGAAGTGGACGATGTGGAAATCGAAATCCCCGACAAGGACATCAAAATCGATGTGTACAAATCGGCCGGTGCGGGCGGGCAAAACGTGCAGAAAAATTCTACTGCCGTGCGCATCACCCACCTGCCTACTGGCATGGTGGTGGCCTGCCAGGACGAGCGCTCGCAACTGCAAAACCGTCTGCGCGCCATGAGCATCCTCAAGGCGCGCCTGTACGAAATGGAAGAAGAAAAGCGCCGCGCCGAACGCGAAGCCGACCGCCGCTCTCAGGTGGGCACCGGGGAACGCTCCGAGAAAATCCGCACCTACAACTATCCCCAATCGCGCGTCACCGACCACCGCATCAATCTGTCCTCCTACAACCTGCCCGCTGTGATGGATGGCGATATTGACCAGTTCATCGACGAATTGGCAACCCGCGATGAGGCCGAGCGTCTGGCCGCGGCAGGCATTTGAATTGGACGATGGACGATAGACCGCAGACGGTGGAGGAGGCGCAGCAGGCCGCCCGACGCGCTCTGCAACCCCATAGCGAAACCGCCCGACTGGATGCCCAGGTGCTGCTGGCGCACATTTTGCAGGTGCCGCGCACCTGGGTTTTGATTCACCCCGAAGCGCGGCTCACCCCACAGCAGCAGGCCGCACTGCACACCGCGCTGGCACAATTGCGGGATGGCACACCGCTGCCCTACGTCCTGGGGGAATGGGAATTCTACGGGCGCACCTTCAGCCTCACCCCCCAGGTGCTCATCCCGCGCCCGGAGACCGAACTCCTGGTGGAGAACGCCCTTGCCTGGCTGGATGCCCATCCCGCGGCGCGCCGCGTCGCCGATGCGGGCACCGGCTCCGGGTGCATTGCCGTCACCCTGGCCGCGGAACGCCCCTCCCTGCAGGTGACCGCCCTCGACATCTCCGCCGCCGCCCTGCAGGTAGCGCGCCGCAACGCCCGCCGCCACGCCGTCCGCGTGCGCTTCATCCAGGCCGACCTGCTCTCCCCGCTCGCGCCGCGTTCCTGCGACCTGATTTGCGCCAACCTGCCCTACATCCCCACCGCCACCCTGCAAGGGCTGGATGTGTACGGGAAAGAACCCGCCCTGGCGCTGGACGGCGGCCCGGATGGCCTGACGCTCATCCGCCGGCTGCTGCACCAGGCGGAAAGCAGACTCGCCCCCGGCGGCGCGCTGCTCCTGGAAATCGAGGCCACCCAGGGGGAATCCGCCCCCCGCGCCGCCCGCAAGGTTTTCCCGCACGCTCGCGTGGACGTGCTCCCCGACCTGGCGGGACATCCGCGCCTGCTGCAAGTGCTGGTATAATTCGGATAAACAAAATCCGATTTACACCGAAGGGAAAACCCAATGAAAATCCGCACCATCCTGCTGGCGCTCTTCCTGGCGCTGGCCGCCTGCACCCCGACAACTCCCCCCACCCCTGCTCCGCAAAGCGGCGCGTACCCTGTCCCGGCGCAAACCGAAGCGCCCTCCATGCCAGAAGCCTACCCGGCCCCCACCGAAGCCGCGGCAATGCCCGCATCCGGCAGCGTGTACCACCTCGTGCCGGGAGAGTCCACCGTCACCTACGAAGTCGGGGAGACCTTCATCAACCGCAACAACAAATTCAACGTGGCCGTCGGCGTCACCGACCAGGTTCAGGGGGACATCATCCTCGATGCCGAAAACCCGCAAAACAGCAGCCTGGGCGTCATCACGGTGGATATCAGCCAGTTCACCTCCGATAGCAGCAAGCGCGACAGCGTCATCCAGGACCGCTTCCTGGAATCTGGCAAGTACCCGCTGGCGACCTTCAGCCCGACAAGCGTCACCGGCCTGCCGGAGACGTACACCCCCGGCGAAACTCTGACCTTCGAGGTGCAGGGCGACCTGACCGTCCACCAGACCACGCAGCCGGTCACCTTCCAGGTGCAGGCCGTGCTACAGGACGACGAACTGCACGGTACCGCCACGACCACCATCCTGATGAGCGATTTTGGCGTCGGGCCGATTTCGATTGCCGGCATCCTGAACACCGAAGATGAAGTCAAATTGACCTTCGAGTTCGTTGCCCGTCCCTGAGTTTTCCATCCCCCTGCAAAGCGCCTCCAGAGTGATACAATCCTCGTATCACTCTGGAGGTTTTTTTTATGCTGCACGAAAAACACATCGTACTTGGCGTGAGCGGCTCGATTGCCGCCTACAAGGCCGCCGACCTGGCTTCCAAACTGCGGCAGGCCGGTGCGCTGGTGGATGTCATCCTGACGCCATCTGCCACACGTTTCGTCACACCGCTCACCTTTCAATCCGTCACTGGCCGCAAGGCCTACACCGATGCCGATTTGTGGGGCGGCGAAGGACACGTGGTACACGTGGGACTGGCGGAGGACGCCGACCTGATGCTGATAGCCCCTTGCACCGCCAACACCCTGGCCAAACTGGCACATGGGCAGGCAGATACCCTGCTCAGCCTGACCGCGCTGGCGGCGCGTTGTCCGCTGTTGGTAGCCCCGGCAATGGATGGCGGCATGTTCGCCCATCCTGCCACCCAGGCCAATGTGGAAACGCTGACCGCCCGCGGCGTGGCGGTGCTTGGGCCAGCCAGCGGGCATCTGGCTTCCGGTTTACGGGGTGTGGGGCGCATGCTGGAACCGGGAGAACTCATCGGGCATGTCCGTCTGACGCTGGGACGCAATGGGGTGCTACGCGGGCGACGCGTGGTGGTCACCGCCGGGCCGACGCAGGAACCCCTGGACCCGGTGCGCTTTTTGAGCAACCGCTCTTCGGGACGACAGGGATTTGCGCTGGCGCAGGCTGCCGCGGAAGCCGGGGCACAGGTGACGTTGATTGCCGGACCGGTGAGGCTGGAGACACCCGTTGGGGTACGGCGCGTGGATGTGCATACGGCCCGCGAGATGCTGGCTGCGGTTCTGGCGGAAATCGAACAGGCCGACCTGCTATTGATGGCAGCAGCCGTGGCCGATTTTCGTCCCGCACAAACCTGGGAAGAGAAAATCAAAAAGGGCGCGGCAGCCCTCCAAATTCCGCTGGCAGCCAACCCGGATATCCTGCAAGAGGTGGCCGCTTTTCGGGGACGGCGCGGTTTCCCAAGGGCGGTGGTCGGTTTCGCGGCAGAGAGTGAGGCTTTGCTGGAAAACGCACAATCCAAACTGGCGCGCAAGCGTCTGGATTTTATCGTTGCCAATGACATCACCCAACCCGACGCCGGGTTCAAGGTTGCCACCAATCGGGTAACGCTGCTCTTTCCCGATGGGCAGGTCAAACGCCTGCCGTTGATGTCCAAGGACGAGGTAGCGCGCCATGTGGTGGCGCAGGCAGCCCAAATACTGGAGGCACAATGAACGAGTACGTGGTACACATTTGCACACAACAGGCCTGGCAGGCGGCGCAGGCGGAGGGCACATATCGCCCGGAATCGCTGACGACGGAGGGGTTTATCCACCTTTCCCGCCCAGAGCAGGCGTTGGGGACGGCCAACCGTTTCTTTGCCGGACAGCGAGACCTGGTCTTGTTGTGGATTCCCGTGGAAAAATTGACCGCCCCCCTGAAGTGGGAGGCGGCGGATGGGGATGTGTTTCCGCATCTGTACGGGGCGTTGCCGGTCGCGGCGGTTGCAGCAGTTACAGCCTTTCCGCCCGATGCCGATGGCGTATTCAGGGTTTTGCCGCCTGGGGTAACGTGAAGGTGCCCGTTTCCAGGTATTCTTCTATGAGGCGGTGGTAATGCGTAGGGGGATAGGGATGCACGTAGAGGGCCATTTCGGCCTCCGAGAGTTTCCGTGCCCCCTGTGCCACTATGGCTTCGGCATTGGCGCGTGCATCGTCCTGGGTTTCGGGATGCTCCAGGATGAACACCGCCAGCGCCAGAGCATGCGGCCAATCATCCAGCGCGGCGCATATTTCCCCCACTCCACTAAGGGCATACAGTCCCAGGGGCACTTCGCCCATGTCGAGCGCCTGCAACAAGGCATCTTGCAGGTATTGATGTGCCTTTTTTGCGTTCCTGGCTTTGATGTACATGCGCCCGATATCGAAGGTGGTGAAGAAGCAGCCGCGTTTATCTCTGCGCTCCCGAAAGATGCTCAAGGCAGCCTGGTACGATTCTTCTGCCTCGGCATACTGCTCCAGGTTGATGAATTCCGCGGCCATGTTGCAGTAGGAAATAGCGGTACGCGCCCAGTCTTCCAGGGATTCGAAAATCATGGTGATGGTGGTGTACACGCGCACTGCTTCTTCCGATGGCAATGACCGCGCCAGGCGGTTGAGGGCAAAGGCATGCAGGCGTTGATTTCCTGTATGCGTGGCAAATTCGATGGCCTTGCGGGCATAAAACAAGGCTTCGGAATTGCGCTCCTGGGCATACGCGCAATCGCTGAGGTAGGTGTACACCACACCAATGTTGTACTGGTCTCCCACGGTTTCGAAAGTTTGCATGCACTGTCGGAATAATGCTTCGGCACGCGGGTAGTCCTTTTGCTTGAAGGTCACATATCCCAACTGTTTCTGGTTCAGGGCTACGTGATAAGCCGTACCCGCCTGTTTGTACTGCTGCATGGCCTGCACCAGGTGCACTTGTGCCTGCGCCAGTTTTCCCTGATGTTGGGATACCAGCCCCAGGTGGTGGTTACAAAAAGCCGCTTCGAGGGTATCTCCCAGCGCTTCGGCCCGGCGAAGCCCATCCTGCCACAGGGCAGAGGCCTGAGTGAAATCATCCGTGACATACACAAACCAGGCAAAGCGGTTTTGCAGGCGATTGTACACAGGATGCTCATGGAGGGCACCCTGTTTTTCCAGCGCACGCAAGGCGGTGGAGAAACGCTCTTTCCCTGCCACAAAGAGATTGCGCAAACGATAAAAATCGAAGAGCGGCTGGCACATTGCATCCAAAATATCCAGGTTCTGGTGCTGCACAGCCCATTCCCAGGCAGATACGAGGTTCTCCAGGTCTTCGGAGGCGTAATCCAGGGCGGCCTTCTGGCTGTGTCCAACGAATTCCTGTCCTATGCGCTTCAGGTCTTCGGCGTAGTAGTACGCATGTTCGCGAAGCGTTTCTTGCGCCAGGACAGGTTGTTTTTGCAATTGTTCCCACAAAAACTGATGAATGAAGGCATGTACGAGGTACCGCCCGCGTGCATTGGTACGCAGCCAGGATTTGTTCACCAGGTCAGCAATTTCGGCAAGGCGTAACCCTGTGACAGTCGTGGCGGCCTTGTAATCGCAGCCACGGTGAAAAACACTGAACTTGCTCAAGCCGCGTTGTTCCTCAGGCGTCAACAACTCCCATGAGTGCTGACACGAAGCGCGTATGCTACGATGTCGCCCAGGGATGTTGCGATAGGTGCTCTCCAGAAAATCCAGTTGGTCTTCCAGTTTCGATGCAATAACCTCACATGGCAATTGCTCCACCCATGCGGCGGCCATTTCGAGAGCCAGCGGCATGCCTTCGGCAATCTGGCAGATACGCACGATGGCATCACGGTTATCATCGGTGACTGCAAAGTGCGGGGCATTTTGCCTGGCGCGCTGGACGAATAACTGCACGGCGCTGTACCGGCTGAGCAACAGGCCATTATCACTGGAAGAGAGTTCCTGGGGATAAGGCAAACCTTCCAGGGAAAGCACCCATTCCTCACTCAGGTTGAGCCGCTCCCGCGAAGTCACCAGGCACTTGACCTGGGGACAGGCCTGCAGGAGAGAGGTTACCTGCCAGGCCTGCGAGGTCAGGTGTTCGAAGTTATCCAGCACGAGCAACAGGCAGCGCGAAGCCATGAAAGCGAGAAAAATCTCCTCAGGGGATTTCCCACCATGGTGTTCGCGATACTCCTCTGGCAGGTAGAGATACAAAGCGGAGAACAAATTCGTGTTTTCTGGAACAGCACTCAGGTCAACGAACAAGACGCCATCGGAAAAGTCTTGACGGCATTGTTCTGCTACCTGCACGGCCAAACGCGTCTTCCCCATGCCGCCGGGAGCATGTACTGTCAGCAAGCGGCAGTCCGGCTTCCGTAAACAGTCCACCGCTTCATGAATGTCATCTTCACGCCCCACAAAGGGGGTCAGGAAATTGGGTAGGGGTGGGGGATTCCAGGTTGCAAGAGAACGTCGTTTCCTGTCAGCGGAACTGCGAGGCGCGGGGGTACGCTTTTGCCCAGGTGGTCTCACCCCTGGCGATAAACGTACCTGGCGAGCAATTTTCTCATACAAGCGTTGCGTTTCATTCGTGGGGACAAGGTCATAAGTCCCCAGAATTTTCTTGCATGTTTCGTACTGTTCCAGCGCCTTGCTGCGGTTGCCCTTTCGCAAATAGATTTGCATCAACAGGCGATGCGCCTGTTCCTCGGTTTCTTCAAGGGATGCCCATTGCAGGGCATAGCGCTCGGCTGCATCCAGGTCATCGCGCAAAAACAGGGCATGGCTCAGGTTATGCAACAAGGTAGCAATACGCACAGCCCACTGACGCTCTTGCTCATCCCGCCAATGGGCAAACCGTTCACTGCCTACCCGCAAATCCTTCAGAAATTCTCCCTTGTACAGGTCGGCAGCCTGCTGCCAATCGGTAAGGCGCAAATTTGGGGCTTCCAATTGTGCAGGCAACAGGCGTGAATTTGGCTGCGCCAGGTGGTCAAATTCAAGGACATCTACCCACAAAGCCTCCCTGCCCAGGGTAACAATATCTCGCGTGGTTTGCAGCACACTCCCCAACGTACTACGAAGCGACGGTAAAACACGGCGCAGGTTTGCGCGCCCTTTCTGACCATCGTTCCACAACAGCATCCCCAATTCATCGCGTGATACCGGCCGGCTTTGCAAAGACAGGTAACACAACAAAGCCAGGGATTTTTTCCGCGGGAAGTGGCAGACTTCTCCATCCCGCACAAATCTGGGAATGCCAAACATGAAAAGTTGAAGGGAGCCCATAGCAATTTGTGTAAAAAACACCAGAACTTTCCTGTCAGGGCCGGAATGTACAGGCGTACTTCCTGCTCCCCACAGGCTCTTGCTGTACCACCACGAACTGCGCCAGGGTTTTCACGCCTTCCCATCCACCGGCGCAATCGACGATTTGGGTTTGGCGGTGTAAACCCTGACCAAATTGTTATGCTGTGTTTTTCAATTTTATCTTGAAATTCATCCTGCGGCAACGCTTTTTGAAACGGAATTGGAACGCTTACGTGGTAAAGTATGGACGTCACTTGGGTTGCACATACCGCCGCGAGACTATTTCACAGGGGAAAAAATGTCTCGCAATTGCATGAGCCAAAATACGTCACTCCGGGGGGACCGCACGTATTTTGGCGCATGTTTTTTCAGGGGGGGAGCACGGTGCGCTAAAGGTGGAATGTTGCGGGGAAACAACCACCTTTATTTTGAATTTTCCTCACCGGATTTTCCGGGTGCCGCGTCGAGCCGAGACGCGGCGTTTTTTTTAAGATAATGGAACGGCTTTCATTGCCCCCTGCAACACAAGTTACCTGGACAACGTGGTAAGATTGCTGTGCCCTACAGGCACACTGTTTTGTAACTGACTTCTGACTGTGAAAGAGGTTCCTATGGATTTACCCATTCCTGACCACTCGCTTTACCTGGAAGCACAACAGCACTTCGATTTACCGCGCCGCATCGACCGCCTGGGGGAACTGGCCTACAACATGTGGTGGACCTGGCAACCAGAGGCGCTGCGCTTGTTCCTGCAAATTGACCGCGACCTGTGGGAAAAAACGTACCACAACCCCATTGCTTTTCTGCAACAGGCCAGTCGCGTCCAATTGAACGCCGTCACCCAGAATCGCTATTACCTGGAAAGTTACGACCGCGTCATCGCAAATTTCGACCGCTACCTCCAGGCGCAAAAAAGTTGGTTCCGCGAAACGTACCCCACCCTGACCGATAAGACCATTGCCTATTTCTCCATGGAATTCGGTCTGCACGAGATTCTCGCCCTGTATGCGGGTGGGTTAGGCGTGCTCTCTGGAGACCATTTGAAAGAAGCCAGTGATTTGGGGTTACCCCTGGTGGGCGTGGGGTTCCTGTACACCCACGGCTACTTCTCCCAGCGCATTACCGAAGACGGCTGGCAGGAGGTGCGCCCCTTCGAACTGGATATTTCCCGTTCTCCGATGCGCATGGTCATGACCGAAGAGGGGCGTCCGCTGGAAATTTCCGTTTCCTTACCTCAACGAGAGGTACGCTTACACATCTGGCAGGTACAGGTTGGACGTGTGCCTCTCTACCTGCTGGATAGCCGGGTTCCTGAAAACTCCCCCGCTGACCAAAATCTAACCGCCCGTCTTTACAGCGGCAACCCGGAAGTACGCATTTCTCAGGAAATTTTGCTGGGCATTGGCGGGGTGCGAGCCTTACGTGCATTGGGCTACAACCCCTCGGTCTGGCACATGAACGAAGGCCATTCCGCCTTCCTTGCCCTGGAACGCGCCCGCGAACTGGTGGCGCAGGGGGTGCCATTCGAAAAGGCCAAAGAGCAGGTACGTATCAACAACGTCTTCACCACTCATACGCCTGTTCCGGCTGGCAACGATGAATTTCCAACCTGGCTGATTGACAAGTATTTTGCCACCCTGTGGCCAGAACTGCACATCAGCCGCGATGAGTTCGTTGACCTGGCGCGCTGTCAACGCCATTGGGGCGAGGCTTTCAGCATGCCTGTGCTTGCCATTCGCCTATCCGAACACTGCAATGCCGTCTCCGAATTACACGGACACGTCACCCGTAAGATGTGGCATTTCCTGTGGCCCGGACGCCGCGTGGATGATGTTCCCATCACCCACATCACCAACGGCATTCACACTCCCACCTGGCTGGCCCGGCGTCTGCGCCTGCTCTTCGACCGCTACCTGGGCGAAAACTGGCTTGAGCACGTCGATGACCCACAAGTCTGGGAACGCATCAACGACATCCCCGATGCCGAATTGTGGGCTGTGCGTCTGCACCTCAAACGCAAACTGGTGCTCTACGCCAAGGAAAAAGCCCGTCAACAGTGGATTCACGAGGGAATTCACCCCGTTCAGGTAATCGCTGGAGGGGTTCTGCTCGACCCCTATGCACTGACGATTGGCTTTGCCCGCCGCTTTGCCCCTTACAAACGCGCCAACCTCATCTTGCGCGACTTCGACCGGCTGCTCGGCATCCTCAACAAGTCCAATATGCCGGTACAAATCATCTTTGCCGGAAAATCCCACCCCGATAACGAACCTGGCAAATTGCTCATCCAGGAAGTGTACCGTGCAGTCAAAAAGGCTGAAAACGGAGGGCGGCTTGTCTTCCTGGAAGATTACGACATGAATCTGGCACGCTACATGGTACAAGGCGTGGATGTATGGCTCAACACCCCGCGCCGCCCCAATGAAGCCTCTGGCACATCGGGACAAAAGGCCGCACTCAACGGGGTACTCAATTTCTCCGTGCTGGATGGCTGGTGGCGTGAAGGATACAATGGCAGTAACGGCTGGGCCATTGGCGAGGACGCCGACCCGGTAGACCCGGCGGTACAAGACGAAGCCGATGCCAACGACCTGTACAACACCCTGGAGAACGAAATCATTCCGCTGTACTACAAGGAACGCTCCAGCAGCGGACTGCCCACCGAATGGATTGCCCGCATGAAGGAATCCATCCGCACCCTGGCCCCGCAGTTCTCCACGCGCCGCATGCTGAAAGAATACACCCAGCAACTCTACATCAGTGGTCTGCAAGCCGACGAGTAACACTCCCGGGGTGCCGTGGAGTACCATCCACCCACGGCACCATTGCATTCTCTAAGCGAGGAATACCATGCCCTCCTGGCTGCCCTTGTCTGCTCTGCTGAGCGCCTTGCTGATTTTTGCCCTGCGCGTTACCGATATGACATTGGACACCCTGAGAGTGCTTTCCGTCATGCGCGGTAAGCGCGCCGCCGCCTGGGGAGCAGGATTCTTCCAGGCCAGTTTCTTCGTGATAGCCTTCTCGACCGTACTGAAAAACCTGGATAACCCGCTAAACATCGTGGGGTACGCGGCCGGGTTTGCCACTGGCAACGTAGTCGGCATCATGCTGGAAAACAAACTGGCCCCTGGCATCCTGAATGTGCGCGTTATCAGCCCCCGACGGGGAACCCGTCTGGCAGAGGAATTGCGCGCCGAAGGCTTTGCCGTAACCGAAATGACCGGCCGCGGCAAGGACGGGACGGTAGATGTCCTGCACTGCACCGTACGACGCAAGGAACTGCCTCGCATCGAAGCACTGGTGCACACCATTGACCCGGAAGCCTTCGTTGTCAGCGAAGACATCCGCTCTGTTCGCAGGGGTTTTTGGCGGGCATGACCAACGCAAAAAACCGCCGCACACATGTGCGGCGGTTTTTGTATTCCACACCGAATTCATTCTTTTCGCCCCCAGGTTGCTGCAATGCGGTGAATTTCGCCTTGCTTCCAGGCTTCCAGGAACGCCTCTACCATCTTCGGGTCATACATCGTACCCGAAGAGCGGATGATTTCCGTTTTTCCGGTCTCCAGGGCGCGCGCTTCCCGGTACGAGCGCGTCGTCGTAATCGCATCGAAGGAATCGGCAATGCTAAGAAGGCGCGCCCCTACAGGAATATCTTTCCCTGCCAGGCCGTGCGGATACCCGCTGCCATCCCAGCGTTCATGGTGCGAGAGGATGATAGGCACGCAGGCCGTCAAAAACGGAATGCGCTCCACCATTTTGGCACCCACAACCGGGTGAGTGCGCATTTCGCGGCGTTCCTCCGGTGTAAGCGCCCCCTTTTTGCGTAAAATTTCATCCCGAATTTGAATTTTCCCGATATCGTGCAGTATCGCCCCCAGCCGCAGCGTGTTCAGGTCGGCCTCGCTCCATCCCAACACCCGCGCAATGGCCAGCGCATAAGCCGTAACCCGCTCCACGTGCCCGCGCGTATACGAGTCCCGCACTTCGATGGCGTTTGCCAGCATGGTCAGGCTGGCTTCATAGGCCTGCTGTAATTGCACCATGCGCAATTCCCTGAAGCGCGTTAGTTTGGCCTGTACAATGCTGACCAGTTCGTTGTAGTCAATTGGCTTGGTGAGGTAATCCTCTACGCCTAATTTCTTCCCCGCGACCACATCTTCCGGGCTGTCATACGCGCTCAGGAAAATGAAGGGAATACCAACCCATTGGGGATTCGCATGCACTTCCTGGAAAAAAGCATAGCCATCCATGTGGGGCATGTTGATGTCCGAGATAATCAATTCGGGCGTGGTATCACGCATCTTGCGTAAGGCATCCCGGCCATCTTGTGCCTCGATAACTGTGTATCCCTCCGATTTCAGGATTTCCCGCAACCCCACCCGAAAGAAGGCATTGTCATCTACGACGAAAATCGTTGCCTTTTTCCACTCAGGCATTTCAAACCCCGGTAGCGCTAACGATGTCCCGGTACGCTGGTATTTCGGCGAGTTTCTTTGCTTCATAAACAGCCCTCACTACAGCATCAGCCACAACTTCAGCGGCACATGCCCCAACAGTGCTGACATCACACGCCTGACTCCCGGTACTCAAGGCAAAGATGGTATCCCCATCGAACATGGTATGCGCGGGGAAAATGGTGCGTGCCAGCCCATCCTGGGCCATCTGCGCCACCTTGTTGGCTTCTTCTTTTGTCAATCGGGCGTTCGTAGCCACGACACCAACAACAGTATTGCTCAAAAGTTGGGAAGATACCCCGGCATTGCGTTTCATCAACGCAAGGGTATCCCGGAAAACTGCTGCATCAGACGTTGCTTTACTTTGCGCAGAGGTTACTCTCGGCCCGGCGATGATTTGACCGTTTCGAGGGTCGCGCACATCACCAAAAGGGTTGACCACCACCAGCGCTCCAATCACAACATCTCCCACTATCATGCTGGCGCTGCCAAGACCGCCTTTGGTGGCATACTCCATGCCCAGGATTTTTCCAACCGTTGCTCCTGTGCCAGCCCCTACACTCCCCTGTGGTACGGGAGCATCCGAGGCCTGCACACATGCCTGGTACCCCATTTCTTCCCCAGGCCGCCCGCTTGCGTCACCAATACCCAGGTCGAAAATGACCGCAGCAGGGACGATGGGCACACGCCCCCAGGGTGTTTGAAAACCAATACCCTGCTCTTCCAGGTATCGCATCACGCCATCCGCCGCCCGCAGCCCAAAAGCAGACCCGCCGCTCAACAACACAGCGTGTACGCGTTCGACCAGATGCATAGGGCGTAACAAATCGGTCTCTCGCGTGCCCGGTGCACCGCCATACTGGGATACCCCGGCCACTGCTCCATGCGGACACAACACCACACTGCAGCCAGTCACGTGCTGGTAATCCTCCGCGTGTCCTACAAGGATACCCGAAACATCTGTCAACGTGTCTTGCATTTTTGTTGACATTGGCTACTCCTGGAATGCAAGCCTCACCCAAACGTAAGGTGGAAATGTATTATACTCTTATGTTGACAGTACCACACTTTGCGGTATAATTTGCGGCGCACACGGCCCATTAGCTCAATTGGTAGAGCAGCTGACTCTTAATCAGTTGGTTGCAGGTTCGAGTCCTGCATGGGTCACTACAGCCGCCATTAGTGGTGGCTTTTTTTTTCTTGACGTATCGCTCCCGCATCTGTACAATACATCATCACAACCCCATATCCCCACAACCGAGGTGCCTCCGCCCCCGGATGGGCAGGCTGAAAGGCGAAGCCGGTGCAAGTCCGGCGCTGTCCCGCAACTGTAAGTCAGGTCACCTGACAAGCCAGGTCGCCCGCCCCGGTTGGTTTCCCACATCCTCGCGGTACAGGAGGTGGAAACGGCCCTGCATTTCCGCAATGTTTCCCCCGTCCCCCGTGGACGGTTTTTTTTATCTGCGGGCTGGCCGACTCGCATACCCTCCCGATTCAACATCCATGCTCAGGAGATTTCTCATGCACAAACCAACCCGCCTGCTGATTCCCGTTATCTGTGCAGCCATCCTTCTCGCTGCCTGGTTCAGCATTCCCCACCCTGCAACTGCCGCCCCGCACAGCGACCCGGTCTCCCAGGCCGTCGCCTTCCTGCAAAGCCAGCAGCAGCCCGATGGCGGCCTGGATGCCTTCGGCCTCGGCGCATCCAACACCAGCGGAACCGCCCGCGCTATCCTGGCGCTGGCCGCCCAGGGCTACGACCCCGCCATGCTGACCGCATCCTCCGGCCAGAGCGCCTTGGATTACCTGGCCGCCCAGGCCATCACCTACACCCACGACGCCAGCGGAACCACATCGGCGCATCTCTTCCCCGCTAACGCCGGCCTGCTGCTCACCGCCATCAGCGCCGCCAACGCCAACCCGCACGCCTTCGGCGGCATGGACCTCACCGCCCAACTCACCGCAACCTACCACCCCGCCAGCGGCGCATACAGCACCACCGCCGTACTCGGATGGACCAGCGGCGCGGCCAGCACCCTCAACCAGGCCTGGAGCATCCTCGGCCTGAGCGCGGCCGGGGAACCCGTCCCCCTCACCGCCACCACCTATCTCCTCTCCCTGCAGGCCGCCGACGGCTCCTGGGATTGGGGCAGCCCCGATTCCACCGGCCTGGCCGTCCTGGCGCTCCTCGGCAGCGGACACTACCAGCCCACCGACGCCCCCATCCAGGCCGCGCTCGCCTTCCTCGCCGATACCCAACTCGCATCCAACGGCTGGCGGCCATCCTGGGATTCCGACCCCCTCAACGCCGATTCCACCGCCTGGGTGCTGCAAGCCCTGGCCGCCGCCGGTTACTCCCCCCACAGCCAGACCTGGAACGACCCCGCCGCCGCCCTGCTCAGCCTCCAGCAAAGCGATGGACGCATCGGCGGCACCTACGCCAACGCCTACAGCACCGCCGAAGCCCTCTTCGGCCTGAGCGGACGCCCGCTCTACGCCCTCTCGCCCCGCACCCAGGCGCGCCGCGCCCTGGCCTGGATGGCCGCCCTGCAAAACGCAGATGGTTCGTGGAGCGATTTCGGCAGCCCCAGCATGGGCGCTACCACCGACGTCGTCCTGGCCTTCGCCGCCGCCGGCTACGACCCGGCAGGCATCACCGCCAGCGGCAGCCTCTCCTCCCCGCTCGACTACCTGGCCGCCAACGCCGCCTCCTACGCCGCCGCCGACCCGGCCTCGGCAGGCAAACTCGCCCTGGCCGTGACCGCAGCCGGGCAGGACGCGCACAACTTCGGCGGCCTCGACCTCGTCCACGTGCTCACCGCCACCCACTACAGCCCCACCCTGGGCGCCTTTGGCGTCCCCACCAACACCTGGCACCAGTCCTTCGCCATTTTGGGGCTGGCTGCCGCCGGAGAACCCATCCCCGTCAACGCCACCCAAAACCTGCTTGCCCTGCAGCAGCCCGATGGCGGCTGGAAGTACGACCTCTCCCCGGCCTTCTGGAACACCACTGCCCCCGATAGCACCGGTCTGGCGCTGCAGGCCCTGATTGCCGCCGGCCTGCCCGTCACCGATACCCACATTCTCAGCGCCACCGCCTACCTGCGCAGCACCCAAGACCCCTTCGGCGGATGGAGCAATGCCAACAGCACCGCCTTTGCCCTGCAAGGTCTGCTGGCCGTCGGAGAAGACCTGCACGCCTGGCGCGTCAACGGACACACCCCCTTCGATGCGCTCTTCGCCTACCAGAAGGCGGACGGCCCCTTCGTGTATCAATGGGATTCCCCCTGGGGCGCGCCAACCGACAATTTCTTCGCCACCCGGCAGGCTGTTCCTGCTTTGCTGGGGGTGCCGTTCCCCATTGCGGGCGCGCCGCTGACGGCCTTCCCCGCGCCCCCCGCCCTGCCCGATAGCGACCGCAGCATTCCTGGCACGCCCTCGGCAGCCTACGGCAATCCCGGCACCTTCACCCTGCCCTTCGATGGCGACCCCGACCAGGACGCCGCCTTCACCCTGCAATGGCAGCCGCAGGGCGCAGCCGCCTGGTACACCGCCACCCTGCAGCGCAGCGACGGCCTGCTCACCACCACCCTGCCCCTCACCCGTCCGGTCACCTACGCCTTCAGCCTCACCATCAGCGACCCGGATGGAGTACAATCGGGGAGCGCGTACACCACCAGCCTGCGCCTGGATGCCGCGCTGGAACCCATGCGCACCTACCTGCCCCTCATCCAGCGATAGGCGTACCAGGTACAACGTACAACGTACCACGTACTTCATTCAAGACGTGAAACGCACCTCCTCCCTGCCCCTTCTTCTCCTCGTTCTGGCCCTCCTGACCGGGAGCGCCGCAGCACAGGCCCCCGGTCAGGTCGGCCTTGTCGTGCAGTACGGCGACGGCACGCTGGTCACCTACTGCGTGTCCTTCACGGGCGATTCCATCAGCGGCTACGATGCCTTGCTGGCGACCGGCCTGAACGTAGAAGCCGCCTTCGACCCCTCCCTGGGCGCGGCGGTGTGCCGCATCGACGCGCAGGGATGCCCCGCCAGCGACTGCTTCTGCCAGATGCCCGATTACTGGTCGTACTGGCACCTGCAAAACGGCGCGTGGACTTATTCTCAGGTGGGCGTCAGCACGGCGCGCCTGCACAACGGCGATGTGGACGGCTGGCGCTGGGGGCAGGGCGACCCGCCGGCGGCCGCGCCGGCCTTCGATGCCATCTGCGCCCCCGCCGCCACCGATACCCCTCTGCCGCCCACGCCACCGCCGCCCACCGATACCCCCCTGCCGCCCACGCCCACGCCACCGCCGCCAACCGACACCCCTCCCTCCCCTACTGATACCCCGCTCCCCCCCACCGACACGATTACCCC
>DAOTWV010000003.1:0-9897 GCA_034435695.1 Anaerolineales bacterium
CTTCTACCAGAATGGCCTCTCCACTGCGAGCGACACGGGCTGTCAAACCCTCTTCGCGTGGCTCTGCAACGGGTCTATTTGTGGGAGTGCCATGGAAAATGGCTGCGCCAAAGGTCAATTTCCGCCCGTCGTACAGGAAAATGTGGGCATTGTCCACCTGCAAAAGGCGGTAAATCTGCTCCAGGATGCTGGAGAGAACGACTTTCAAATCCAGGGAGGAGGTTACCTGCAGGGAGGCGCGGCGCACGCTTTCCAGTTCGGAAAGGCGCTGCCGGGTTTCTTCCATGAGTTCGGCTGTGGAAAGCACCAGCGAAAGGTGGGCGGCAAGGTCACCAGCCCGGCGTACCTGGGCTTCCGAGAGGACATGGGGCTGGTGATACCCAATGATGGCCGCGCCCATATCGCGTCCATGCGCCTGCAAGGGCAATACCAGTGCAGAACGGACGGGAAATTGCTCGGCGATTTCATGGCTCAGATACGGTGTTTCTAATACGTTGGGGATGAAAAGGGTGCGTTTTTCCTGCAACGCGACCCGTGTCAGCGTGCCTTCTGCAGGCCTGGGCGGGGTTTTCAGGTACTGCTCTTCTGGAAAGCCGCTGGACATTACAGGCACGACTTTCTGGCGGCGGGAATCGAAACGGGTGAGGTAGCAACTATCCGCGAAAAACAAGGCCTGGAGGTGCTGCGCCAGGTGCCGCAGCACTTTCTGCGGGACTTTTTCCTGCAGGGAAAGGCGCGTGATATCGGCCAGGAAGGCCAGGTAGCGGGTGCGTTCCTGCGCTTCGGTGACATCCTGGACACTGCCCTCGATAACCATGCCCACGCGCCGCATCATGATATTCGCCCAGATTATCTCCCCATCACCACATTGTAACCGCCGCAAGCGGTGGATGACATCCCCTTCTTCTGGCGGCCACTCCGTCTCTGCTCCAGACGGGAGGTCCATCACCAACGCCCGTCCGCTGACCTTCAGGAGGGAGTCTTTATCCGGGTAGCGCAGCATGGACACCAGAGCGGCGTTCACATCCAGTAACGTGCCCTCCATATCCATACGGAACAACCCTACAGGCACGTTTTCAAACAACCGTTGATAACGCGTCTCTGCTTCTTTGAGTGCCTGGCGCTGCCCTGCGGTTTCCAGCGCCCGCTGAACGGAAACCACCAGACGTTTGAAATGTTTGGGCGATTTCAATACATAGTCATCCACCCCAGCCTTCATGGCTTCAACGGCCACTTCCTCGCTCCCCGTCCCGGTGAACATCACCACCGGACAATAAGGAAAGCGTTCCCGCACGGCGCGCAGTACGGCCAGCCCATCCGTCCACCGAATGCGGTAGTCGGTAATCACCAGGTCAAAGGTATGCTCGCGCAAAGCCGCCTCGAATTGCTGCATATCCAAAACCTGGGTGACTTGAATTTCACCAAATTCTTTTCTCAGGTAGCGCAAAACCAGCAGACGGTCATCCGGGTTATCGTCAACGAGCAGGAAATGAAGCATAGAGGGTACCAATCACACGTGGCTGTCTAAAAAATTGGTTTGGGTTCGCAAAAGAGTGACGGGGGTGGAGCACAAATCTGCCCGCGCAGGCAAATTTCCGCTGTTTTTTGCCGGGCCACCAGCGAAAATCTGTCCAGCGTGCGCCATCCACGTTCTGTTCGCGCCGGGGGCGAATACTTTTTATCTGCAACAAAGGGTATTTTACCGCAGGTCTCTGCACGTGCGCCCTCGCGGATTGCCTCGGGAACACGCGAGATGCGTCGCTATCCCCTCCCGCCGGAGAGCCCGGACGCGGAGGTCGCGGATATTCCCCCGTTTTCCTCCATCGAACACCCGTAAGACAACTGCTTGCCAGTGGTCCACCCAGCAATTCCAAATATGAGTCAATTCATCCGCAGATGTCGCAGATTGCGCCGATAGAACAGAACAAAAACCCGCGCAATCTGCGTAATCTGTGGATACCATGCAGACAAATTTGGAATTGCTGTTGTCCACCGGAGAGGCCGGGCGCGGAAGTCGCGGATATTCCCCGGTTTTCCCCCATCGAACACCCGTAAGACAACTGCTTGCCAGTTGTCCCCCTGGAGAGGCCGGGCGCGGATTTACGCGGATGCTCGTTGATTTTTGCAGAGCATCCGCGTTTTCCCATCCGCATCCAAATTGCCCCCGTCAGGGAGCCTGATTTTCCTGTAGTCTTGTCGCGCTTCCGTTGCCTCCCTGCCAGACCTGAGTCCCCTTCTTTTGTGCGTGTTTCCGGTAGCCTCCCCTCCCGAATCAGGATTCCGCCATCCAGGCCGCCACCCGACGCCCCAGTTCCACGGCGAAGTTCGTACCGCGGTCCCAGGGATATACCTGACTCATACTGGCAAAGTACAGCCCCGGCAAGGGGGTGCGGATATCGGGGAGTTTTTGGGAATGACCGACAAACGGCACGGGCTGGGCATAGGCGGTGCGGAAAAGCCATGTCTGGTTGACCCATTCGGGTGAGAATTCCGGGTTGATGCGCTGCATAGCCGGCAAGAAACGCTCCAGCAAGGCCTCCTTGCTCAGGTGGAAGTATTCGTGGTCTGCTGGCAGGTAATCCCCGCAATACACGATGTGTTCGCCACCAAAATGCTCTGGGGAAACGAAATTGGTGTGTTCCACCAGGGCAAGGAAAGGGAAGCCGGCGGCTTTGGGGATGTTGAACCAGTAGTAGCCCTGGTGCGACAATTGATGTTTGAGAGAAAGCACCAGCACCACGGCGCCCAGGCTTTTGAGTGCGCGTAACGAACGCAGGTACTCTTCTGGCAGGGCAGGGCACAGATGGGTCATCTGGGTTGGGGAGGTCGTCACCAGAACTTGTGCAAATTTCTGGGGCTGCCCATCCACCCACAGGGTAAATCCACCCCCTTCCGCGGGTTCGATACGCTCCACAGGGGTCTGCAGGCGAATATCCACACCGTGCGCCTGCAAGCGGTCGGCGAAATCATCCAGGAATTGCTGGAAACCGCCGCGGTAGGTTCCCAGGCGCGTGGTGCGGGCATGGATACGCGCCCAGAACCAGGCCATGTTGACCTGTTTGTAGTACGGACCAAATTTCCCTTCCAGCATGGGTTCCCACATAGCCTCGTAGGCACGCCGTCCGACCCAACGGCGCATCCAGGCATCCGCCGTGACGCGCTCCAGGGCGCGCCAGTTTTTCGTCAGACGCAGGTACACAGCCGCCAATCCGAAACGTATCTTGGAAAGTCCCCATCCCAGGCCAGGGAAGGCCAACGCGGCCAGTGGAGAATCAAAGGGATACCATTGCTCGTCGTGATACACCACCGTGTAGGGGCGTGGGAAGAGGAGGTTATGGGTCAACTCCAGTTCCGACATCAGTTTCAGCATGTGCTCATCGGATTGAAACCAGTGGTGGTAAAACTTTTCGACAGACCAGGCCCAGTGGGGCTGCCGGAATCCGCCGGCTAACCCGCCGACAGTGGACGCGGCTTCGAAAATGATGACCTGCTTTCCAGCGCGTGCCAGGTCCCAGGCGGCGCTCATGCCGGTTACGCCTGCGCCGATGATAGCAATTGGGGAGGAATGTTCCATTTTTTGCATTGTCATGTTCGTGTGTGTGGGGTATGTACAGGGTGCTGGCTCAGACAGCCAGAGTGTGCCACCCGTACAGCATAGGTTCTCTGAAAAGGCGTTTCTGGCGACCGGATACTTTGCCTCTGGAGGGGTGCTCCTTGCGCCGGTTCACGTGCGGATTTCGCAGCACCTCTGCGTCATCCGGGGAATCTGCAAATTGAATCATGAGCGCGTTGCACCCACCACCCAGTGCCAGGCGGCATTTCGTATGTCTGCTCAGGCCTGCAAGTTTTCGTATTGCTCTACTGCTTTGACGTCCAGTCCTTCCCGGAGGAGGTAGTACCCGCCCAGGGCAGTAATGGGCACCCACAGGGCCACGTGCAACACCAGGGTGTAGGCCGCAGCCACGGGGGCTGCAACCCCTGCTGCTTTCAGTACGGCTATGCCGGGAGCGTCGAAAGTCCCCACATACCCCGGTGCGGAGGGCAACGTAGTCGCCAGGTTGACGATGCCATTCATCAACATCAGGGTGAAAAAGTCCACATGAAACGCAAAGGCGTGCATCACAAACCAATACTTACCGGTTTCGAGCAGCCAGATGACAATCGAAGTGACAAACACCATCAATGCATTCCACGGAGAGCGCAAGGAGGCCAAACCATCCATGAATTTGTGCATGATGGCAGTGGCGCGAGGCTGCCAGCGTGCAGGCACCAGGTGATTTACGAACCACAACCCCAGCCTCATGGCGGTTTGAGGGAACATGGCTGCCCACAAAAAGACGGAAAGCGCCAGTGCAAATATCGCAGCCCCCCATGTCGCCAGCGTCTGGATATTCCCAAGGAAACCGGACTCACCTTGCAGGGTTGCCAGTTTGGGCAGGTTGAGAAAGACGAACCCCAGCATGACCACACCATCAAAAATGCGCTCTACGATGACCGTAGCCAGCGAGGCAGAAACAGAGATGCCTTCTCTCCGCTTGAGAACTACGGCGCGCAACACTTCTCCAGCCCGTGCCGGATAGACGTTATTCCCCATGTAGCCAATCGCAACAATGGGGAACATGGTACGCGTGGGTACCGGCTTCACAGGGTGCAACAGGTAATGCCAGCGCCAGGCACGCGCCCAAACACCGACGAAATACACCGCTACCCCAGGGAGAAGCCACCAATAGCGGGCAGAGAGCAAGTCCTGCCATACATCCCGCAAATGCAGGCCGCGTAGCGCCAGATAGAGAAACAGGAGGCTGATGAGCACTCCCAACCAGAATTGCCAGCGTTTCATGCGCCAGATTGTACCACCACATGGGACGGGGAAGTAGCGCAAAAATGCAACATGCAATGCACACAACGAAATTGCAACAAATTAATCAGAAATCAAGCATTGCGCAATCAATAATTTTCCCCTACAATGAGGCTACCCCCGTGTGCATCCCGGCAAGTACACGCGCAAAGCCGCTCTGGACATACAACCGCAATGGCTTTTCTCTGGAATTTCCCTCTCGTTTTTGCTACCATTTAGGAGGCACACATTGCCTTTCTCATTCCACCTCACCTCAGCCCATACGATTACTCTCTGGAGGCCCTCATGAGCATCCAAATTCTGGTCGTAGATGACAGCATCACTACCCGTAAACTGGTTTCTGCCACCCTACAGGCCGAAGGATACGAAGTGCTGACCGCCAGCAGCGGCGAACAAGCCCTTAAAGCGCTGGAAGAAGCCACCCCCGATTTGCTCATCCTGGATGTCGTCATGCCAGATATGGATGGCTACGAATTGTGTAAGCGCCTGCGCCGCAACGAAAGCACCGCACATCTGCCCATCTTGATGCTTACTTCTCTCACCGAACTGGATGAGAAACTGAAAGCCTTTGACGTTGGGGCAGATGATTTTTTGCCCAAGCCATTCGACCCCGCGGAATTACGCGCACATGTCAAAGTACTGCTGCGCCGCACGCTGGCACGCCAGGTAGAGGCAGAGAAAAACGTCCATGGCAAAATCATCGCCATCCACAGTTTGCGCGGTGGGACGGGCTGCTCCAGTATGGCCGTCAACCTGGCGGCAGCCTTGCAAGAACTGTGGCGTAAACCCGTGGCGCTGGTAGACCTCTCGCTGCTCAATGGCCAGGCTGCCATTATGCTCAATCTCTCCATCCGCAATTCCTGGGCTGACCTCAAGGACATCCCCCTCAATCAGGTGGATTTTGCCCTCCTTGACCGGGTGTTGCTCATGCACGATAGCGGACTGCGCGTGCTGGCTGCACCGCCCTCCCCCGCGGACGCAGAAATGATAACCGAGGACCTGGTGCGGCATGTGCTTTCGCTGCTAAGCGAACAATTTACGTACGTGGTCATAGACCTGCCGCACGATTTCCGCGATACCACCCTGGCTGCGCTGGATACCGCACACCTCATCTTGCTCATGATGGCACCTGAACTGGTTTCCGTGCGCGCCGCATCCACCTGCCTGACCGTGTACGAGAAACTGGATTATCCCAGCGACATCGTTTACCCCGTACTCAACTGGACTTTCGAGCGGCGAGGATTGCCGCGCAAGGATATCGAACAGGCGCTCAAGCAAAATATCAGGCTGGTGCTGCCTTTCATCAAGGACGATATGGTCACCGCCCTCACGCTGGGAAAACCGCCCGTACTCTACAATGCCGAAAGCCCTATCGCGGCGCTCTTCGAAGACATTGCCTTCTTCCTCAGTCGAGATGAAGACAAGGAAAACCTTCCTGAGGACAAATCCGCTGCCCTGTGCCGCGTCATGGAGCGCATCGAAGCACGGCGCAACAAACGCCGACGCGTAACCTTTGGTGCGTAGTTCCTTGCAAATACCCCCCACGGAGGTCAATGGATATGAACCATCAACCACGTTCCGCAATCCCCGGCCAGGGGCTGGTCGAATACGCACTCATCATCGCCATCGTCATTGTCGGGTTGTTAGTCAGTCTCAACCTGATGGGCGTCAGCCTGAAAGACGCCTATTGCAGCGTCGCAGGTGCGCTGGGTGCATCCACCTGTGCCCCGCCATCCAACACCACCGTGTGTCAGGACACCTTCGATACAGCCCAATCCAATGGCGAAAAACAGGATGGAGAACACAAAGACGATGAAGGAAAGGACAAAGGGGACGACCACAAGAAGGACGACAAGAAGGACATCCCCGGCTGGGATGTCTTGAAAGGCAAGTGGTCGCTCGAAAACGGACAGATGTGCGGCGGCCCAGGGCAGGGGCGCATCATCAACACTTGCAGCCAGGAAGCCAACCTCACCGATTACACCATCACCCTTGATTCCGCCACCCTCGACAAAGGCAAAGGCTACGGCGTGTACTTCCGCACTTCCGAGGGAAAGCACGGCCTGAATGGCTACGTTTTCCAGTACGACCCCGGTTATGCTGGCGGGGCTTTCATCTTCCGCAAGTGGGTCAACGGGCACGAATTACGTCCTTTCGCTGTGCAACGCGTCCAGAATTTCGATTGGCACGACACGCCCCACGATATCAAGGTGGTCGTGGAAGGCAACACCTTTACCGCCTACGTGGACGGACAGCCCGTGGTTACCGCCACGGACGATAGTTACACCGAAGGCGGTGCAGGATTGCGCACCTGGGACGGTACCAACGTATGTTTCGACGGTTTCAACGTACAAACCAACCCCTGACATTCCCCTCTCACGCACAAAGGAGGACATCCTATGCCGTTCGATAAAACCCCATCTCTGGATGATTTTCGCAACGGTATGCCCGATTCCCTTCCCGATGTATACGCACGTCGGCGCAAGCGCATGGTTTTGGGCGTATTGCTACTGCTTCTGGTTGGTGCACTGGCCGTGGTCAACTTTATGCAAACCAGTCTGGCTGCACAACTCACCGGCAGAGGCACTGTTGCCGGGCGGGTGGTGGATATCCACGGACAACCTACCCAGGCAGAGATTTACGTCATCGGCACGGACCTGATAGCCCGCACCGCACCGGACGGCTCCTTTACCCTGCCCGACGTCCCCGCCGGCCCACAAAGCGTAGTCGTAGTGGACGAGAATAGCGGCAGCGAATACCCCGTCACCATCCAGTCCGGGCAAACCACCGATATCGGCGAAGTCCAACTGGTCACCACGCAGGTCCCCGAAGGCTGAAATGCAACATCCCTACCTCGACCTGAATCCGCATCCCATACTCCACCTGGATGCCCAGGGAGGTTGTCTCTACGCCAACCCCCCTGGCGCGCGTCTGTGGAAGGCTTTATCCAGCGATGCCGAAGGGTTGCCGCCCTCCTGGGTAACACGGGTACGCACGGCCATGGAGACCGGCACCCCGCAAAACACCCTCATCACCGCCGGGGGACGCATCTACACCCTCCACATCGTTTCGCACCCCCAGGGAGAGGGTGTCCTTTGTTTTGGATTCGAGACAACCGAACTCACACAAAACACCCGCCGCAGCATCTTCCAGGCCAATCTGGGACGTCTCATCAGTCAGATTTCTTCCCGTTTCATCAACCTGGAACCCCAAAACCTCTCCGCCGGCATCACGCAGGTACTGCATGACCTGGGAGAATTTTTACGCGCCAGGCGAGCGTACATCTTTCAACGCGACAAAACCGGGCGCACCTTTCACAACACGCACGCATGGCACGCCCCACAGGTACAATCGCTTCAGGAAACATGGCAAAATCTGGCGCTCAGCGATTACCCTTACTGGTGGCAAGCCCTGGAAAAGGGGACACCCATCCTGGTGCCGTCCGTTCACAATCTGCCACCCGAAGCCCAAAACGAGGCCCGCGCCCTGGAAAAACGCGGAGCACATGCGGCCATCGCCATCCCCCTGGCTGCCCATGGACACCTGCTGGGCTTTCTTGGCTTCGATGACCCCGCCGAAGTACAGGTCTGGAACCCACAGGCCATCGAGCAACTCAAAACCTGTGCCGAAATCATCGCCAGCGCAATCTTGCGCCAGCGCAGTGAGAGCGCCCTGCGCAACCAGCGCGATTTCGCCTTGCTGGTAATGCGCACCATGGGACAGGGGTTGACCGTCACCGACCCCGCAGGACGCATGCGCTATGTCAACCCCGCTTTTGCCCGCCTGCTGGGGTACACCCCAGAAGCCCTGCTCAACCGCCCGGCAACTTCTCTGGTCGCGGATGACGACCTGCCCACTTACCAGCAGGCACTCGAACAGCGCCGGCATGGCGAAAGCACTACCTATGAAATCACCCTCAAACGCAAGGATGGCACCCGCTGCCCGGTGCTGGTCACTTCGGTGCCCTATCGCCGTAACAACCAGATTGCCGGCTCCATCGCCGTTATCACCGATTTGAGCGAGCGCAAAGAAGTCGAAGCCCTGCTGCGCACCCAAAATCAGGAACTGGAACGCACCCGCGACCAGGCGCTCGAAGCAGCACGGCTCAAGTCAGAATTTCTGGCCACGATGAGCCATGAAATTCGCACGCCGATGAACAGTATCATCGGCATGGCCGAACTGCTGCTTGAAACCAACCTGGATGCCCAGCAAAAAGAATTCACCACCACCATTTACCAATCCACGCAGGCACTCCTCGATATCGTCAACGACATCCTCGATTTCTCCAAAATCGAAGCCGGGGAATTGCGGCTGGAAAATGCCCCCTTCAACCCTTCCGCGCTGGTAGAAGATATCGCCGAGACTTTCAGCATCCAGGCCCGGCAAAAATCCCTCAGCCTGATGACTTTCGTCTCCCCGGATGTGCCCTCCACCCTGGTAGGCGATGAGCGCCACCTGCGCCGCGTACTCACCAGCCTGGTGGATAACGCCGTGAAGTTTACCGAAGAGGGCGAAATCAACATCCAGGTACAGGTCATCTCCCGCGACGCACACCACACCACCCTGGAATACAGCGTCCAGGATACCGGCATCGGCATTCCCGAGGCACTCCACCAACGCATCTTCCAGCCTTTCACCCAGGCCGATGGCTCGCTCTCCCGCCAGTATGGCGGTACGGGCCTGGGATTGGCCATCTGCAAGCAAATCGTGGAAAAAATGGGAGGAAAAATCGCCTTCCAAAGCACCGCAGGAGAGGGAACCCGTTTTTGGTTCCAGGTGCCTCTGGCAAATGCGCATTCCATCGAAGAAGAGCCTCCCTCGCCCTCCACCCTCACGCTGGAAGGCAAGCGCATCCTGCTTGTGGAAGACAGCCACGCCAGCCGCAACATCATCCGCCAATACCTGGAAAATTGGGGCGCACACCTCCTCAGCCTGGATTCCGGCCTCCAGGTGCTGGATACCCTGCGCCAGGCCGCCGAGGCAGACCGTCCATTTCATCTGGCGCTCATCGACATGCGGCTGCCGGATACCGATGGCTT
>DAOTWV010000004.1:0-11346 GCA_034435695.1 Anaerolineales bacterium
CGAAGGATTGTGACATCTGCGGGCGAGGCGCGGATAATGAATTTGCACAGGCATTGGGCGAAATCGCCTGGAACCTGTGCTAAGTTCACCACAGCCAATGGAAATCCGCGTACGTCCGCGCCATCCGTGTTCCGTTTATGCAACGGGGGGACCACTGGCAAGCAGGTGTCCTGCAGATGCCTGAAGCGAGGCCCCCGTGTGATTTGACGTTTTTCTGGTTCTGGGGGATAATGCAGGCCGTGTGTCGTATTCCCATCACCTCCGGCCATCCAACAGACCCTCAACGAGAAAACCCATCATGCACCCTATCCGCACTCTGATACTCTCCGGCGGCGGTGGACGCGGCGCTTTTCATGCCGGCGTGTACCGCTATCTGAGCGAGCACGACTGGCAGCCCGATATCGTCGTTGGTACTTCCATCGGCGCGGTAAACGGGGCTGCAATTGCCCAGGGCATTTCGGCAGATTCTCTGTGCGCCATCTGGCGCTCTCTGCGAGAGAAGGATATCCAGGGAATTCCACCGGGGATGCGTCCGCTGGCGCGCTGGGTGGCAAACCGCGTCTGGAAAGGCGCTCTGGGAGTCCCTTTGCCGCAGGTGCCCGCCTCCGAAGCCACATCCCAAACCCCAGCGGTTTCCTGGCCGCCACTGCCATTGCTCCCCGGCTGGCTGGGGGAGAAACTGGTTGGGCGCTGGATGAACCTGCTGGATACCGGCCCCCTCAAACGCACGCTGCGCGAACGCTTTCGCCTGGATGAAGCCCGTATTGCCGGGAGTCCTACAACCCTGTTGATTGCTGCTACCGATGTGCAGACCGGCCAGCGGGTGTTGTTCAGCAACCGGGATGTGGTCAATCGCTGGACGGGCGAATCTCGCCCCGACGTGGTTGCCGGCATCACCCTGACGCGTATCCTGGCGAGTTGCAGCATCCCGCTGGTCTACCCCTGGACGAAGGACGAGCAAACCGGGCGAGTGTATTGGGATGGTGCCGTAGTGGCAAACACGCCTCTGGGCGCCGCGCTGGACGTGGTACGTGATGTTCCCCCCGATGTCCCCATGGAAGTCGTCGTGGTGTTGATGACGCCGTGGTGGGAAAACCACGGAAGTCAGAATCCCTATGCTCGCGGGTTGCCGCAATCTTTCGACGAAGCCATCACCTGGACGCTGGACTGGGCACTGCTGGCCTCCTTCCGCGAACGACTGCGGCAAATTCGCTTTTTCAACCAGTTGGCCGAACAGGAGATGGCCTCTGGCGTGCAAGAGCGGCGGCACCGCCTTGTCCACGTGCGCATTGCTGCCCCGCAAGAGTTCTTCCCCGCCTCCCGCATCCTGGACTACGATGCGTATTCCGCCACATTGATTCGTCTGGGCGAAGAAGCCGCCGCGCGGGCGATGGAAAATGGACGGTAGATGGTGGACGGTGGATGGTAGCATAAATTTGTAAACTTACCCATCTGCCACTTGCCCCCTCACCCTGTTCCTCTTCCTGAGGGCGAGGGGACGTCTGCATACTTTCAAACTTGCCATGAACCAAACATCTTCCCCTGTCGCACTCATCACCGGCGCATCCTCCGGCATTGGAGAGGCTGCCGCCAAAGAATTTGCCCGCCACGGTTACCGTGTAGCGCTGGCTGCTCGTCGTCAGACGCGTCTGCAAGCCCTGGCGGAAGAAATTCGCACCTTCGGAAGCGAAGCCCTGGTCGTCCCTGCCGATGTCTCGGACCCGGAATCGGTGGAGCGCATGGTGCAAACTACCCTGGATGCCTGGGGACAGATTGACGTTTTGGTCAACAACGCTGGTTTTGGCCGCTTGCGTCGTCTGGAGAATCTGCATCCTGTGGATGACATCGAAGCCCAGGTGCGGGTCAACGTGCTGGGCGTGATGTGGGCTTCGCGGGCGGTTTTGCCGCACATGAAAACCCGCGGCAGTGGACACATCATCAACGTCTCCTCGGTTGCCGGGTGGGTAGCCATGCCTGGCTACAGCATTTATGCTGCCACGAAATTTGCTGTGCGCGGCTTTACTGAAGCCTTACGGCGCGAAGCCCTGCCTTATGGCGTACGCGTCAGTGGGTTGTACCCTGGCCCCGTGGCAACAGAGTTCAGCCAGCACATTGGCGTCAAACGCAAAACCAGCACGCCAGCCTGGATGACGTTGACTTCCGAATACACCGCCAGGGTGCTTTATGGCCTTGTAGCGCATCCCCGTCTGGGGCGCATCATCCCCTGGTGGTTTACCCCCGTCTTGTGGCTCAACAGTCACCTGCCATCCCTGGCCGACTGGCTGATTACCCGACAATTTCGTCGTCGTTCCTCTTGACGAAAATTTCTCAAACAAACAGGAGTTTTCATGTTCAAAAAAAAGTGGCTGCTTTCTCTGGTTTTGGTTTTTCTGCTTGGGGCGTGTGGCGGCAAAGCCACCGATGCTCCCGCCTCGGATGAACCATGGACCTCGCATACGGACACCACGTTGGGAATCAGCGTGGAGTATCCTGCTGATTGGGCACTCAAGAGCGATTCTGAGGGGGGTGGGTTGTATATCAGCAACGATGTCTCCAATTTTGGTTCGCCGATAATCGTAAATGGCGTAGGCGTCATTGTCTCCGCTTTCCCAATTTCGGACTTCAATGGTATTACCGACCCGGCGAAAATCCTGGACATTTATTTCAGCAATCTGCAATCGCTAAGCGCCGACCTGACTCCTGTCGGTGAAACGGAAACCTTGCGTATTCACGGAAACCCGGCGGCTACAGCCCGTTTTCAAGGCACGGCGTTTGACCAGCAAGGGGAATTCACTTTTACCGCTATCGTACACGGTGACACGATTGCTTCTGTGTTGACGATTGACACCACAACCAGTGGCGAACACACCCAGCGATTGCGGCGCATTGCCGAAAGCGTCACGTTTACCCCCTGAGATGCAAAAGACCAGGCGGCGGCCATATCTGACCGCCGCCTGTTTTTCTACTCCTCATGTGGTAATGCCTGAGAAAGCGGGGCTTTCAGGCGGGTTTCCCTCCAGCCAAGGAAGGAAGCGCCTAACCCCAGCAGCGTAACGGCCAGCGCCAGTACGCCGCCCAGAACGGGAACAGCCCGCAAGGCGACATACACCAGCACCCCAATGACCAGCACCACGTAGGGGGAATTTTGCCGTAAGAACCTGCCAAGCCATTGTCCACCCCAAAAAGCAACCACCACTTTGCTGCCGTAAAAAATCATCGTCAGGAAGGCAATTAGAGACGCGCTCCACAGGCTGTAGCCGATGCCCAGGAAGAGCCAGGCCAGTTTGCCAAGTGCCACCACCCCCAGCACAATCCCCACTGCCAGAATCAGCAGCGCAGCAGTCCCCAGGGCGATGAAACCCACTATCATCCAAAGCGTTCCCCAGCCCAGGCTTGCTACTGGCCTTTGCCGTAACGTCTGGCTGAGGCGCGGCAGGGTATTGGGGACGCGCCACAGGGTAACACTTCCCAGCACCAGCAGGGTGAGCAATTGTTCCCACAGGCCAAACAGCCGCCGGGAACGGAGTTCATCCGGGGTGGGCGCGCTGCTCTCGGCTTGTGTAAAGTCTACCCCTCCGGCTGGCTGGCTTTCGAAGTTCGCCTCCTGGGATTCGGGCGCGGTATAGGTCAGCGCGCCGCGCACATGCGCCTCTGGAAGCAGGTGCAATCCTCCGGGGAGGGTCTCCGGCACGTCGGTTTGCTTCTGGTAGAAGAGGAGCATCCAGCGGTTGTCCCGTTGCGGGTCTATGCGATTCTGGATGGCTTCCACACCACCATTGACGGTACCGCCAAGTTCGATGGCGTTGCTTTCCAGGTGTAAGTTGCGCCCTACGGTGCCGTATATCCCGATTTGTCCCCCGGAGAGTATGCCATCATGGCCAATGCTGCTGCCCTGCTCGGCGATAAAACTGAAAGCCGAAGAGAGGACGTTGCGGCGGATGCGCGCTGTTTGGGACAGGGTGATATCCATGCCAATGGCATACAGCGAGCCATCAACCTGGCCTGAGATGATGATGTGCTGCGCGGCTATGGCCAGACTGCCGTGTACGACGCCATCTACCATCACGGTAGTACCGCTGAGGGCGGTAAACCCGTTCACCTCGCCAGTGATGATGACCGAGGTTCCCGAAGCAATCAAATCGCCGTTGACCGTGCCCTCGACGAGTACGGTATCGCCCCCCAGGATGACATCATCATCCACGACTTCGCCATCCTGAATGTGGCCATCGTCATCGAAGGAAAAGGCGCTCACGGGCGCAGCAAAGCGCAGCACAAGCAGCAAAACAGTGCTGACAATCAGCAAAGGGTGTAGACGAGGTTTGTGCATAAGCGGTATCGGAAAGAGTGTTGGAAAGTAAGTAGATGCCGGGATAGCCCGGTCAGGATACGGTGGTTTGAAGCGCCGCGGCCAGCGCACCAGCCGTCGGTGGACGTTCCTGCGGCTCTTTTGCCAGCGCCTGCTGGACGATATCCTCCACGCTGATGGGGAGGTGGGGGGCATAATCCAGCACGCTGGGAGGTGTGGACTGCAGGTGCGCCAACATCACGGTACCGGGGTGTTCATCGGCAAAGGGAAGCCGACCGGTGAGCATCTCGAAGAGCATCACGCCCAGGGCGTACACGTCGGCGCGCCCATCCACGTCTCCTGCAGAGCGAATTTGCTCCGGCGCCATGTAATTCAGCGTGCCCATCATCACTCCGGTTTTGGTGTTGGAAGTCATTTCGCGGCTACGGAGTTTGGCAATGCCAAAATCGGTCAGCACTGCGCGGGGCGCGCCTCCCGCTTCCTGAGGCTCCTCCAGCATGACATTGGAGGGTTTGATATCGCGGTGTATCACGCCGCGGCTGTGCGCATAGTCCAGCGCCGCGGCGATATCGCGCAGGATGCGAACCGTTTCCTCCAGGGACAGGGGCGCGTGCTCTTTGAGGTAACGCGCCAGATTGGGGCCGCGCAGGTATTCCATCACCATGTAGTAACTGCCCTCGGTTTCCCCAAAATCATAGACCTGCACGATGTTGGGGTGGCGCAAAGCGGCTATGGTCTGGGCTTCGTGCTCGAAGCGGCTGCGAAAATCGGCTTCGCCAGCCAGGCTGGGAGAGAGCAATTTGATGACTACCTCGCGCTGCAAACGGGTGTGCTGCGCCAGATAGACCTCCGACATGCCGCCGCGGGCCAGTTCGCGCAACACTTCGTAGGCTCCGATGTACCGTTTGCCGCCGTGCCGTGTGGGAGTCAACGAAGCCGCAGGCATCGTGGGGCTGCTTTGTTGCTGCACAAAAGCCTGCCAGGCGCGGGATGCGTAGGCATAGTGCCCTTTTCGTTCCACGAGCAGGCATTTGCGGGTCAGGTCACGCAAAATGCGGCGCAGGTTGGTGTCGTTGTGGCTGCGGGCAGTGATGCCTTCCAAATCCTGTAAACTGCTCTGCTCCGCAGCAGAGAGGTTATTCCAGTAATACTGGAAATGCGGTTGCAATTCTTCCAGTGTATGCTGCTCGATGTATGCCTGGTCGTTGCCGCTTTCCAGTGCATGGAAGCACGCGATTTGCAGCCCAAAGGGGTGCCCGCCGACCAGGTTGTAGATGAAGGTGCCACATTCTTCCGGGATGGGCGCACCGGCGGCTTCTGATGGTTGCTGGATGAGAGCGCGTGCTTCTTCCTCTTCCAGCAAGCCGAGAAAGAGCGGTGCAAAAATGTTGAAAAACGGACTGGAGAGGATATCCTGGGAGCGCTCAGCGTAGGTCAGCGCTATGAGAGGGTGTGCGGAGGCCGTCAGGTAGGCCAACTGATACCGTCCGGCAGCAGAGCGCAGGGCATTGAAAAAATTGACATCCAGATGCGTGTTGGTGCTCAGGCGCTCGAATTCATCCAGGATGAGCAGCAATTGCAGCCCGCGGCGGTTGAGGCGGCGCACCGCACTTTCCCATGTCAGGCGGCTGGGGCGTTCCAGCACCTGCTCCAGGGTAGGTTCTGGCTCCAGGGCGGCATCTTCCAGCGCCATCTGGGTTTCCGCAGCAAATTGGGCGAAGATGGCGTTGTGTTCCAAATCGCCCAAGACTTCACAATCCAGATACACCATGACCAGGGAATCCGGCACGTCATAGGCTTTCCTGGTGACAGGGCGTTGCAGGTGGTAGAGCAGGGATGTCTTGCCGATTTTACGCGGCCCCACCAGCGAAATGGATTGGTTGGCGCGCACAAAGGCGCTGATTTCCTGCAACGCCCTGGTGCGTCCAAAGAACATCTCCGGCTGGCGTAGAGGCCCGCGCGCCAGGTAAGGATTGCTCATGAGGTTCCTTTCGTGCTGATGATTGTGCCTTCGATGACCCGGTTGATGGATTTGTATTTTTCGGCCCACAGTGCCAGCAGGCCCAGTTTCCAGTGGTAACCGTCATCCATACCGGGTTCGTTTTCTTCGTGCAGGGTGAGGACATCGCGGCGTACCAGGCTGTTGAGCGCCTCTTGCAGGCGGGTGCGGGCCAGGGAGATGCCGCGGGCTTCCAGGTAGTCGTTCAGTTGTACCAGGGTGGCATGCCCCGTGATAGGAATCATGCGGCTCAGAGCAGCCAGCACCAGCCGTTCCACAGGCGTGGATTCGTTCCACAGGTAGACAAAATGCGCTTCGCCGGAGGCCAGGATGTCATCCAGGGCGGTGTTGACATCCGAAACCGTAAGGTAATTGCGCTCTTGCTGGTTGTGCAGGTTGACCAGGCTATGACACAGCAACTGCAGGAAGTACGGGTGTCCCGCCGTCACACGCCAGATTTTATCCAGTGCCAGGTCGTCGTAGCGCATGCCGTAAGCGCCTACCGGTTCCTGTATCAGCCGCATGGCTTCCTCGCGCTGCAGAAAGCCGATGTGGCGGTACAAACTGATGTTGAAGAGCACGTTCCAGTAATCCGAGGCCAGTTCTTCGATGCGATGCGTGCCGCAGAAGATGACGCTCAAATTTTCCGTATGCTGGATGAGATGGCGGAGAAAGCCAAAAATGGAGGCATCCAGCGTGCCGCGGCGTACCGCGCCTTCCAGTTCCTCGAATTCGTCCAGCAGCAGGAGCAGGTGCCGCCCCTGGATGCGCCTCATCACCTGAGGGAGGAAGACCCGCTCAAAGGTGGCCGCGGGATTCCCCTGGAAATCCTCCGGCTCTGGGATGGGAATTTCCAGGCCGGCATCTTCCACCGCAAAGGCAATTTCGGTGGCCAGGTTGAGATAGAAGTTCTCCAGGCCGGGGTCCAGTCCCAGTGATTGCCCGTCTACGTACACGGTCAGGTAGGAATCGCCCAGACGGGCAGGCAATTGCTTGAGCAGCGAGGTTTTCCCTGTGCGCCGCTGGCCGATGAGCACCAGGTTGTTGTGATGCGAAGCCTGCACGTTCTGTTGGATGAAGGCAATCACGTCTTCGCGGCCGAAGAACATGCTGGAGCCTGTTTGCAGGGGCGTTCCCACCACATAGGGGTTGGGGATGAATTGGAATTCCTGGGTGGCTTCCATCAAGTGCACGATATCGGCGAAATTTTCGGCCTGGTCTGCGCCGCGCGGGTCGGTGTAGAGCACAGTGAAGCGGGCACGCAAGTCGCGGTACCCTTCTTCCAGGCGCGGGCGCAGGCGTATGTGTACCTGCTGTTCCTCGCCTGGAGATAGGCGGGGGATGATGGCCTGCTCATCCAGCAAAGTGTATGCCGGGTCGGGCATCAGGGTGATGCGAATGTTGAGGGCTGCGCCGCGTCCGCTGTTGCGCACGTTGAGCGCCAGGGTGATGACCTCGTTTTGCCAGGTGTTACGCGTCAACAATTGCAGGTGCAGGCGGGCGCTGGTTTGCAGTTCGGAGATGGCGCGCGTTACAATGCCCAACCAGTGTTCGGTGATGGCTTCCACGAGTGGGCGGTCGGCGCTGTTGAGTTGTGTGCGGGCGAAATGCTCTGTTCGCCGCAGGGCTTCGACGGCAGCGGCCAGATAGGCCAGTTTGTCGCGGCTGGTATCCACGCGTTCGGCTGCCTGCAGGGCATGGGTGACATGGTGTAAGTGTTTCAGCGCCGCGGGCAGAGCATCGAAGGGGGCGGGTAATGCCGGGAGTTTGGCCTGCATGTTGCGGATTTCGACCCCCAGGGCGCGCAAATCTTGCAAACTTTCGGCCCGCAGGGCGCGCAATGCCGTTTCGTACACCTGACAGGATGTGGCAGCATGTTCCCAGGGGCAGGCGGTATCCTTCAGGTAGGCCAGGATGCTTTTCAGGGCTGGCTGTACCAGCGCAGGGGTGGTGCGGCTCTCGAAAAGGTATTCGAAGCCCTGGGCGAGTTTCTGCAAGGCCAATGGGGTTTCCTGTCCTTCCAGTGCCTGGGGTAGTGCCTTGAGGGTGGCGGCTTTCTCTGGCTCACTGGCGGCCGCGCCAGCCAGGGAGTACACTGCGGCAAAGGCCGCTTCCGGTTCTGCCAGCAGGTGTTGCGCCAGTTGTTCGGCCTTGCCGGCCGGGGAGTTACGGTAGGCTTCCAGGCGCTGCTCGGCCTCCAGGCGGCGCTGGGCTTCGCTGGCCTTCTCGTGGATGAGTTGTGCCACGTGGATGGCCGTACCGGCCTGGTCGGCCAGCCCGGCGAGCAGAGAACGGTCATCCCGGCTGTAACCGTGCCCGGATTTGCGCGGTCCCAGGGTGAGAATGCCCACCAGGCTGTCCCCTTCCTGTGTGGGGGCTACCAGGGGAACCATGAGCATGAAAGGTTTGCCCAGCACATAGGGCAGCGGACGGCCTTCCAGCATGCGTTCCTTCTGGCTGGCATCCAGCCGTAATTGCAGCGGGATGGAATGTTCCGGTGCGCCAGCGGCATTGCGCAGGATGAACGCCTCCTCTTCTGGCTCCCAAAGGTACACTGCGCCGCTTTGGATGTGGAGCAGGGAAGTGGCGTAATTGACCAGGGCGCTCAACACCTCTGGCAGGTCGAGCAGGGAGCGGATGCGGCGGTTGAAGGTGGTGATGGCTTGCTGGAAATCTACCTTTTCGCGGAAGAAGAGGCGGTCTATACCGCGTTGCAGCCAGGCGTATAGAGGCCGTCCCAGGGCGGCGATGAGCAGGGTAGAGGCCACGATGGCGATGGTGGATTCCTGACCGGTGAGAGCGCGGAAGAGCGCCTGCAAGGCGACGACATCCGCAAAGTAGAACACGCCCAACAGGCCGGTGAGGGCGCTATACACCAGGGCGCGGTTGACCAGGAAGTCAATTTCCCACAGGCGGTAATGCAGGATGGCAATCGTGAAGGCCAGCGGGGTGAGCATGAAAGCGATGTTGGCCATGGGGCGGGCGATGAACTCGAAGAGCATGGCGCGGCTGTTCATCATACGCCACAAGGTGTGGCTGTTCATCATCGAGAGCGCCAATGCGCCGATAGCCGTAGCCGTCAGGCCATACATCACCCATTTGGTTTGCTGGCGTTCACTGGCGCTGGGCGCGCTGCGATAGCGCATGACCTGCGCCAGAATGCCGCTGCCGAACCAGATAATCATCACCAGATACAGACTGGTATCGTGTATTTTGCTGTACGCCTGCATGATTTGCTGGCGTGTGCCTTCCAGATTGCTGTGTAGTACCAGCATGGAAAGCATGCGCAGCGGCATGCTCCACGTATTGGGATTGATATTCAGGCGTTCTGGCAGGAAAGCCCAGGCGGTGAGCCACATCCCCCAGGTATAGGCAAGCGGGCGCGTCCATGCAGGACGGAACGTGCCGCATGGGAAAAGGTAAAAAATCAACAGGAACGTCCCCAGACCAGTAGCGCGCAGCACGGTCGCCAATGCGGCCAGATAGGGGTTTTGCTGGTGGTGCAGATAGGTCGCTACCACCCCGGAACTGGAGAGCCACAAGGTGGTCAGCGAAATGGATACCAGCAGCGCCAGTGGGTCGCGGGCACGGGCGCGAAAGATGACCATCGCCATGCCCACAAAGACCAGCATGGTGAGCACATCCAGGCCGATGATGAAGGAGGCATACACACCGGGCGGGACGCCAAGCGCCTGCAGCCCCTCCAGTGCGTAGGCCGGGATGGTCATGCCCTGAGAAAGGGCGAAAAGCACTGCCAGGAGATACACCCCGACGGAGGCCAGGCCGAGCAAAGCCATGGCGATGTGCAACAGACGGGGCACCCAGCGGGGCTGGGCATGGGAAGCGGTAGTGGTCATAAGGATGGGATTGCCGGGCAGGGACAAAAATGTCAGCCGAAGGGCAGGGCCTCCGGCTGTGTGGGGACTGAGAAAATACCTGCAGGAAGATTTTTACGCCTGTTCCTCTTCGCCTGTGGGGGCGGGAGTGGCCGGGGCAACCGTTGGCATGGGGGGAAGTTGGGTGCGCAATGCCTGGATGCCGTTACGCACTTGTGCCAGGTTTTTTTCCAGTTCTTCTTCCAGGCGGCGCAGGGTCTCGATGACGTATTCATCCGCCTCGCGGCGGGTGGCTTCGGCCTCGCTTTGTGCCTGCGCGATAATCTGCTCGGCACGGCTGCGGGCGGCCTGCACCACAGCGTCTTTTTCCACCAGTTTTTCGCTTTTTTCGCGCGCCAACGCCAGCGTGCGATTGACCTCTTCTTGCGCCTGTGCCATGATACGGTCGCGCTGCGCCAGCAATTGCTGGGCTTTTTTGACCTCTTCGGGGATGGCAACGCGCATCTGGTCAATCAAATCGAGCATGCGGTCCTCATCTACGATGACGTTGTGCGTGAAGGGTATCGGACGACTGGCATTGAAGAGTTCTTCCAGGCGGTCAATCAAGTGCAGGATGTCCATAACGCGCTCCGGGGAAGTATGTGCTGTCTTTCACTATAGAGGAAAACGTGCGCTTCGTCAATGCTCGCGCAGCCTTCAGGATGGCATTTCAACTCAATTGTAATGCAGACTGCTGCTGCTCGTATACTGCGTTAGCCTTCGGTGCAAAGATTTGCGTTCACCGGCCAGCCGTAGGACAACTGCTTGCCAGTTGTCCGGCCAGCCAGTTATGCCGCAAGGCGCGGATGCCGCCGATTTGCGTTCACCGGCCAACCGTAGGATAACTGCTTGCCAGTTGTCCAGCCAGCCGGTTATGCCGCAAGGCGCGGATGCCGCCGATTTGCGTTCACCGGCCAGCCGCAGGACAACTGCTTGCCAGTTGTCCTGCCAGCCAGTTGTCCCGCAAGGCGCGGATGCCGCCGATTTGCGTTCACCGGCCAGCCGTAGGACAACTGCTTGCCAGTTGTCTGGCCAGCCAGTTGTGCCGCAAGGCGCGGATGCCGCCGATTTTCGTTCACCGGCCAGCCGTAGGACAACTGCTTGCCAGTTGTCCGGCCAGCCAGTTGTCCCGCAAGGCGCGGATGCCGCCGATTTTCGTTCACCGG
>DAOTWV010000005.1:0-1589 GCA_034435695.1 Anaerolineales bacterium
TCGAGAACCTCATCCGCCAGTACCTGCTGGAAAACCCCCACCGCGTGACCGTCATCCTGGAGCCCGATGCCGAGGAAGGCCGTCGCCGCGAGGCCCGCGAGCAAGCACGCCTGGCACAGGCACGCGCCGCCATGAGCGAAGCGGACATTCAGCGTCTGGTGGAACAGACTCACGAATTGCAGCGCCTGCAATCCACCCCCGATTCTCCCGAAGCCCTGGCTACCATCCCCACGTTGAACCTGAGCGACCTGGAACGTCAGACGCGCCGCATCCCCATCGAGACCGAAGCCGTCGGCGAGAGCACCCTGCTCTACCACGACCTGTTCACCAACGGCATCCTGTACCTCGACCTGGCCTTCGACCTGCACACCCTGCCAGCCGAAGACCTGCCGCTCGTGCCGCTCTTCGGGCGCGCCCTGACCGAGATGGGCACCCACACGGAAGACTACATTCGCCTCTTGCAGCGCATCGGCCAGACCACCGGCGGCATCCATGCGGAGCGCTTCTTCTCGGCGCGCCGCGGCGACGAACAGGGCGAAGCCTGGCTGGTGCTGCGCGGCAAAGCCACCCTCGAACATACCGCCGATTTGCTGAGCATCATGCGCGATTTGCTCTTCGATGTGCACCTGGATAACCCGGAACGCTTCCTGCAAATGGCGCAAGAGAGCAAGGCGCGCCTGGAAGCCAGTCTGGTGCCGGGCGGGCATCAGTACGTCAACCGCCGGCTGAACGCCCACCTGCACACGGCAGGGTGGGCATCGGAGCAAACCAGCGGGCTGGCGGCGCTCTTCTTCCTGCGGCAACTGGTGGAGCAAATCTCCACCGATTGGCCTGCCGTGCTGGCGCGCCTGGAACGCATCCGCGATACCATCTTGCGTCAGGCCAGCGTGGTAGCCAACGTCACGCTGGATGCGCAAAACTGGCAGGCGCTGCGCCCGCGGGTGCGGGAATTCCTGCAGGGGATTCCGGTAGCCGCCGCGAAGCGAGTCCGCTGGACGGGGGAGCAGTATCCTTCCGGGGAGGGGTTCAGCATCCCGGCGCAGGTACACTACGTCGGCAAGGCGGCCTCCCTGCTTTCTCTGGGAATTACGCCACGCGGCAGTATGCAGGTGGTCAATCACTACCTGAACAGCACCTACCTGTGGGAAAAGGTGCGCGTGCAGGGCGGTGCGTATGGCGGCTTCAGCACGTTCGACCGCCTGAGCGGGGTGTGGGGCTTTGGCTCTTACCGTGACCCGAACCTGCTGGAAACCCTGGAAGCGTATGACCGGGCGGCGGATTTCTTGCGCACGCTCGACCTGAGCACGGCGGAGTTGACCAAAGCCATCATCGGGGTCATCGGTGAGATAGACAGTTACCAGTTGCCCGACGCCAAAGGGTACACATCCATGCTGCGCTACCTGTTGGGCATCACCGACGAGGAACGGCAGCAGTGGCGCGATGAGGTGCTGAATACCACCCCGCAGGATTTCCGGGATTTTGCCGACGCCCTGCAGGCGGTGGCAGAACACGGCGAAGTGGTCGTGCTGGGGCCGGTAGAGAGCGTGCAAACTGCCGCCCAAAAAGCCGGCTGGCCGGTGCAAAAGGTG
>DAOTWV010000006.1:0-13854 GCA_034435695.1 Anaerolineales bacterium
AGCACGATGACGATGAGCAAAATACCCCCTGTGATGCGGAAGATTTTCTTTTTCATGGCTGGTTCCTTTGGGTGGGAGGTGTCACGTGTCACGTGTCAGGTGTCACGTATCAGGTGTCACGTATCAGGTGGCAGGTGCGGGGGTGCGGGGGTGCGGGGTACGTGGTACATGGTACGTGGTACGTGGTACTCCTCACACTTCGGCTAATGCGCTCAACACGCCCATCAGAGCGGGGTAGTCGTCGCGCAGCAGGGTGATGATTTCCTGGATGGCGGCATCTTTCCAGGCGGGGTCGGCATGGGCGGCCGCGGCCTGCTTGATGTGCGCGGCCAGCAATTCGCCCACGGGGGCATCTTTGGCCTGCAAAATCAGGCGCAGGTAACCGAAACGCCCGGCAGCGGTGAAGGCGCGCACTTCCTCCGGCGGACACAGGTAGAGCGTATCCAGGCTGAGGGGTGGACGCGGCGGCAGCAGGTGGTAGATGCGCCCCGCCTCGCGGTAGCCGACGGACAGCACGCTCATTTCGATGGGCACGTTGCGGTTGAGACGGTTGTCGGCGATGACGTATTCGTCCACGCCCTCCGCTGTGACCAGTTGCTTCACCAGGCCGTCATCTTCGATGCGGATATCGTAAATCAGGCCGAAGACTTCGCTGGAGTCGGTCAGCGGGGCACGCACCAGCGCGCCGAAGGAGGGCGCGTCCACTTGCGAGACGCGGCAGCCGGCCACGAAGCCGGTCATCCCGGCGCGCAGCAGGCGTCCAATTTCGATGGAAGAGGGGGATTGGGTTTGGGGCATTGGTAGGGTAGTCTTTTAGTCTGGTAGTCGCGTAGTCTTTTAGTCTGATAGTCGTCTGGTCGCGTAGTCTGTTAGTCTGTTGGTCGCTTAGTCGCCTGGTCTGTTAGTCGCGTAGTCTTTTAGTCTGGTAGTCGCCTGGTCTTTTAGTCTGGTAGTCGCCTGGTCGGGTACGGGGTACAGGGTACAGGGTACGGTGTACGGTGTACGGGGTACAGGGTACGGTGTACAGGGTACGGTGTACGGTCTACGGTCTATCGTCACCATTCTGCATTCACCATTCACAAATCCTTCACTCCTTGCTTGTGCGATTTTCCTTCTACTTCCACACCCTGACGGCGCAATTCGAGCAGAATCATGGTGGTGAGTTGTTCCTGTTCTTCGCGGCGCACGACGGCTACCTCGTGGGCACGGTGCAGCAGGTACGGGTAGGCGCGCTCTCCCAGCATGTGCGCCTGATGTACCAGCACAGCGTGCAGGCGCGCAAGGTGGAGGGCGTCATCGGCCACCCAGCGCGGAATTTCCACCCGCGCCAGCCAGGGCTTGCCCTTCCGTCCCACGTTGAGGTAGAAGAAATGCAGCCCCAGCGGGCCGGTGTAATCCTGCTCGGATTGGGATTGCAGCCCGAACACCGCACTGCGTTCCCCTGGTTGCAGCCGATGGGCAAAGAGCGCCCAATCGGTGACGCCCGGAAAGGCGCGTTCCTTCAGCGCGGCACGCAGGTTTTCTTCCGGGGCAAGAGCGACTTCCAGCAGACGCACCACCAGGTCGGCGCGCGGCTTGTCCACGTAACCGGCGGTAGAAGCCCCCAAGGCGTGCAGATGGCGCAGGGAATGCAGATAGTCATCCAGCGCCTGACGGAAATTGCCACTGGATGCCTCGTCGCGTCCCTTTGCGCCCCACAACTCCAGCGGGCCGTCCGTCAGCGTGACGATGCCCTCCTGCGGCGCGGCCTCCACCAGTTCCAGCAGCGCCTTGCGCTCGGCCAGGTCACGCTGCAGGGCTACCGCGCCCTCCGAAATCAGGTTCCCGCCGGGATACAGGTCATCCCCGTAATGCAGACGGCTGCGCACCCACTCGCGGGGCGCAGCGCCCGCCTCCGGAAAAAGGCAAATCGCCCCCACGTTGACCAGGTAATAGGCCACCGGCGCGTGCCGGTCGGGGTTGATTTGCGAACCATCCGCAGCGATGACGGGCACAGAGCGCGCATCCACTGGCGGAACCGGAAAACTCGCGTTGAGCATTTCGCCTTCCGGGCGGGCGCAGCGCAGCCCAGGAACCAGCCGGGCAGCCTGACGCACCTTCGCCCGCAGAACATCCAGCGCCGCGGCGTGTTCGTCCAGCAAAGCGTTGGCCTGTTGGCGCAGCGTGCGCAGCCGTTCTTCACGCAGCGGAGCGTTCTTTCCCAGTTCCTGCACTTGTGCGCGTACCTGTTGAAAATCGAGCATGAAATGGTATCCTTGTCGGTTGAAATTCGCGGGGACACAGAGATTGTACAGGGAAAGCCTGTCCCCTGCAAGTCAATGTACCCGCATGGTATCCGCAGATTACGCAGATTGCACGGATTTTTTCTGTTCTACCGGCGTAATCTGCAACATCTGCGGATGAATCCCTGTCTGTAGGAGGGCGAGCACATACCGCAGAGTCTCCTTCCTGCTCCCAGCACAAGCAGCCCGGACATTTTGTTGCGCTCCCATGCAAAATCTCCGGTATCGAACGCTCGTTTTTCAGTGTACAATTTCTCCCATGCAACGAAAGAATTGGGCAAACACCCTGGGGATGATTTTCCTGCTGGGGCTGGCCTTGAGCGCCCTGGCCTGGTGGCGCGCCCCAAAGGCAGAATTCGCACCGCCACCCGGAGGAACCCTGCTGCCCACTTCCCCCATCGTCATCCGCTTCAACAGCGACATGCAACCACAGGACGTGGCTGCGCACCTGGGACTGACCCCGGAACACCCCGTGCAACTCGCATGGGAGGATGCCCGCACCCTGCACATCACCCCGCAGACCTCCTGGCCGGCTGGCGAAAACCTGAGCATCACCCTGCAGCGCGGCATCGCAGCACAGACCTGGCCGCACCTGCGCTCTCACACCACCTACCGCTGGCAGGTCGCGGTCAGCGCGCCCACCCTTCTCTACCTGTGGCCGGCACGCGGCGCACCTGCCAACCTGTACCGCCTGCACCTCGAAACCGGCGAAAGCGAACAACTCACCGACCTGCCCCTGGGCATCACGGGATACACTGCCTCCGCCGATGGCCGCTGGATTTACTACACCGATACCCAGGGCGACATTTACCGCCTGAACCGCCTCAGCGCGGCAAGCACCTTGCTGGTGGATTGCGGAGAGGATGTCTGCAGCGCCCCTGCGCTCAGCCCCGATGGAAAATACCTCGCCTGGGAACGCACTCCCACCCAGGGCACGCCGCAAACCGCCCTCCCCCGCGTGTGGTACCTGCCCCTGGAGGAAACCGCCGCCCCTCAGCCCATCCCCGCCCCCGACACCTACAGTCGCCAACCCCAATGGAACTCGGCCAACTGGCTGAGCGTTTACCTGCCCAATCAGGCGCAATACTTCACCTGGCAACCTGAGAGCGGGCAAACCCGCACATGGACAAACGACACTGGCGAACCCGGCACCTGGCTGCCCGACGCATCTGCCTTCATCGCCCCCGCCATTACCCTGCTGCCCAACGGCTACATGACTTCTGGAGGCGACTTCCTCGACCTGCCCACCAGCCACTTGATTCGCTACGCCCTGGAGGAAACCCCACCCACAGATTTGAGCGAAACCATCGCCGTAGAAGATACCACCCCGGTCATCTCCCCAAACGGGCGCCTGCTGGCTTTCGCCCGTAAATTCCTCGCCCCCGACCAGTGGACTCCCGGCCGCCAGGTCTGGCTTCTTACCCTGGACACCGGCAGCGCCGTCCCGCTCACCAATGCCCCGCTCTACAACCACACCGCCTTTGCATGGAACCCCACCGGCAATGCGTTGGTTTACCTGCGCGCCAACCAGGACGATTTCAGCCAGCCGCCAGAACTATGGCTGGCCTACGTGGATGGACGCCAGCCCCCTCTGCGGCTGGTGGTCAACGCTTTTGCCCCCCAATGGATACCCTGAAAGTGCGGTACAATCTAGCCGTGTTCCATAGAACACATCCCATTTCGTCAAAACACGCCTACCGAACAAAGACCTATGAGCGATAAAAACGACCCCCAAAAACTCATCAATGCCTACCGAAAGCGACGCCAAAACACACTGCCTTTCGTGATTGGCGGCCTGGCAGTGGTGCTGGTCATCGTCGGCATCGTGCTGCTCATCACCCAGTTCAGCAGCGGCAACACCCCCTCCCTGGGGAGCCTGTTCCCATCCGATACGCCCACCGCGACGGCCACCCTGTTGCCTACCGATACGCCTACATCCACCCCCACCCCCCGCGCGACCGACACACCGCTTCCGCCCACCGACACTCCCACCCCGGAACCCACCGCTACTCCAAGCGAACCGTTTGTCTACATCGTCCAGGAAAACGACACCTGCTTCGATATCGCCCAGCGTTTCAACGTGGATTTGCTGTACTTCCTGTCGCTCAACGGCCTGGATAACAACTGCTACATCCAGATTGGCGATGAACTGATTGTGCCGCCCCCCGGTGCAGCCACCCCCACCCCCACCGAAGTCCCCGCCGGATTGCCGCGCGGTACGAAAATCGAATACATCGTGCAGCCTCTCGATTCGCTGCTCACCATCGCATCGAAATTCAACTCCACCGTGGAAGCCATCCTGGAAGAAAATCCCGATATCGAGGATGCAGCCTCCATCTACGTAGGACAAAAAATCATCGTCCCCGTCAACATCGCCACCCCAACGCCCACGGCCACCCCTGGACGTTCCGCCACCCTCACCCAGGCCGCATCCTGGACACAAACCGCCGAACCCACCGCTACACCATCCCCCTGAGCATCACATCACCACACACACAACAGGCCGCTCTGACGAGCGGCCTGCCTTTCTCCCGGAGTACCCTATGCAAGCGCGTTTCCGCAGCGCCCTGAGCACACATCCCTACCTGGAGGATGCCCTGCATCACCTCGAAACCCAGGTCGGCGAAGTTCCTGCCCCCGACCTGGCGCTGGTCTTCTTCAGCGCCCATTTCACCCCCCAGGCCAAAGATTTGCTGCACGGCATCCAGGCATTGTTCACGCCACGGCACATCGCCGGCGTGAGCGCCGAAAGCGTGCTCGCCACCGGCAGCGAGGTTGAGCGGCAGCCCGCCATCAGTTTGATGCTGGCCTGGTTCCCCGGTGTCACCATCCACCTGCAACACTACCACACCGATGACTGGAACCGGCTGCTGAGCACTGCCGAGGCCCTGCGCGAAGCCTTGCCCATCACAGAACGAACGCGCCTCCTGCTGCTCTTTGGCGACCCCTTCTCCACGCCCATGGGCGGCCTGCTGGATGCCATCAATGAATACCACCCCGGCCTGAACGTATCCGGCGGTATGGCCAGCGGGGCCTCCATGCCCGGCGGAAATGCCCTGCTGTGCAACGACCAGGTGCATCAGCGCGGCATGCTGGCGCTGGCCTTCGAGGGCGACCTGCACGCGGAAACCGTCGTCTCTCAAGGCTGCCGTCCCCTGGGAGAACCGCTCAGCGTCACCCTGGCGCACCGCAACATCATCTTGCGCCTGGAAAACGAACCTGCCACCACCCAACTGCAACGTATGATTGACACCCTGCCCGAAGAAACCCGCGCCCAACTGGGGCAGGGGCTTTTCGTCGGGCGCGCCACGAACCCGACACTGGAAACCTTCGGGCGCGGCGACTTCATCATCCGCCCCATCATCGGCCTGGACCAGCGCAGCGGTGCGATTGCCCTGGGCGATTACGTGCGCAGCGGTGACGTGGTGCAATTCTTCCTGCGGGATGCCGAAACGGCGCGCGAAGACCTGGAAATGCTGCTCCTGCCACAAACTTTTCGTGAACCCCCCGCGGGGGTGCTACTATTCACCTGCAACGGACGCGGCACGCGCATGTACCCCCACCCCAACGGCGATGTCAGCGTGCTGGCCGATTACCTGGGGGCCGACCTGCCCCTGAGCGGTTTCTTCTGCGCCGGAGAAATCGGCGCCGTCAACGGGCAAAACTTCCTGCACGGGCATACCGCCAGCCTGGTGATTTTCCGCTAACCCGCGGAAACCTTCCCCTCGCCTTCCAGCACACGCCTCAAATCTCCCTGCTGCACAAAGCGCCGGTACTGTGCAGTCTCCGTCAGCAAGGCGCGGATTTGACGCGCCATGAGCGCGGCGTCCGCGGCATGGCGGACGCCATTGCCGCGCCGCACCACACACACCGCATCATCGCTGCCCTCCAGCGCGATGTGCCCTTCGGCAGCCAGCCAGGCCAGCCCGGCAAAGACCGTTTCCATGCGCTGGGCAGTCAGGGCGGCCACCCGCGCCAGCGGGATGCGTCCCTCTCGCTGCTGCAAGGCATAGCGCACCGCGCCCGCCAGCCGCTGCAAAAAAGCCTGCGGCTCATCCAGGCCGGGGTCACAGGCCACCAGCACCACCTCCTGAGGGGAGACAACCTCCAGCGCCCGGTGCAGGCTCGCACTGGATGGCGGTGCACTCCACACCACCAACCGGGTAGCCGGGCGCAACGCATCGCGCGGCATGCCATCTTCCAGCAACACCCCTTCCGCCCACACCACGGTATCCGCATCCCCCTGCCAGGCCGCCAGGCGGGTTTTGTCCCTGCCCCAGGAACGGCCATCCACCAGCACACGCTGCGGAGCAGGGGGGACGACTTCCACCTGCGGCTGCTCTGCGACCTGCATAGCCACCCAGGTGATTTGCAGGCGCTGCTCACCGCGGAAATCGTTCATGCGCGCCGTGTAGGCCAGGTCAAAGCGCTGGGGAGGCAAATCGGCCTGACGCGAGCGCCACCACAACACGGCATGTTGCTCTCCGCTGGAATCACGTACCACAACCTTGCGATGTTCCCCCTCGCGTCCCAGGGATTGCACCGTATCCAGTTGCAGGCCGCGCGCCAGGAAAACCGGCTGGGGATTGCCGGCCCCAAAGGGAGCGAGGCGCTCCAGGTCGGCGACCAATTCGGGGGAAAGCGCGCCCAGGGGGAGTTCCGCGTCCACATGCAAGGTGGGCTGCACCCCCTCAGGGGGGATACGCCCTTTGAGGGTGCGCGCCAACCCCTCCCGAAAGGCCGGCAGATTCTCCGCTTTCAGGGAACAGCCGGCAGCCATCGGATGTCCGCCGAATTTGAGCAGGTAGTGCGCCTGGGCGGCTATCGCCTGCGTGATGTGTACCCCTTCTACAGAGCGCGCCGAACCACGCGCCACACCGTCTGCCCCCACGGAGAACAGCATTACCGGGCGGCCAAACTCCTCCACCAAGCGGCTGGCGACAATGCCCACCACCCCGCCCGGCCATCCTTCCTGCCCCAGCACGATAACCGGCAGGCGCGCCAGTTCCGGGTTGCGTTCCAACTGCGCCTTTGCCGCCTGGTAGACCTGCTCGGTAAGCATCCGCCGCCGGGCGTTCAGCGATTCCAGGCGCAGCGCCAGGTAATCGGCGCGGGCCGGGTCTTGCGTGGTCAGCAATTCCACAGCCGCATTGGCGTCATCCAGGCGTCCCAGGGCATTGAGGCGCGGCCCCAGGGAAAAGCCGATGCCCTCGTCGCTCAAGCGCGCGAGGTTCAGGTTGGCAGCCTTGGCCAATGCCCGCAGCCCCAGCCGGTTCGTGCCGCGCAGTACATGCAGCCCGCGCTGCAAAAGGTAGCGCGTATCCCCGCGCTGCTCGGCGACATCGGCCACGATGCCCAGCGCCACCAGGTCGAGGAGCGAATCGGCTTCCTCGTTATGCGCCGAGAGCAGTGCGCTGGCCAGTTGCCAGGCCACCCCTACACCGGGCAGGGTCGCCAGGGGATGCTCCGGCGGCAAGCGGCGCGGGTTGACCACCGCTTCGGCGGCAGGCAGACGCTCTCCCAGTTCGTGGTGGTCGGTGATGATGACCTGTGCGCCCTGCTGATGGGCAAAATCCACGGCCTGGCAGGCAGTGATGCCGGTATCACAGGTCAAGAGCAGGTCGAAACCAGGGTCGTTGGCCAGTCTTTGCAGGGAGGCGATGTGCACCCCGTGGGATTCGCGGGCGCGATTGGGAATGTAGAAATGCACCTGTGCGCCCAGACGGGTAAGGCTCTCCACCAGCAGTGCGGTGGAGGTCTGCCCGTCCACATCGAAATCCCCCCAAACCAGGATGCGCCTGCCGCTGCGTATGGCGTCTTCCAGCAGTGCGGCGGCTCGCGCCAGGTCGGGCAGGGAATCGGGGGGGGAAGGCTGCCATGCGTCGGGGTCGAGGAAAGCGCGTGCCGTTTGCGGGTCGCGGATGCCGCGGCGGTAGAGCAACTCGGCAACCAGGGGGTGCCCTCCCACGGCCTGCTGCAAGGCCTGGGGAACGGTAACAGGGGGCGGTACGAGAAAACGCATGGACATCAAAAAGCCAGGGGTTCGATGCTGTCGAAATCGATTTGCCAGGCAGGTTCTTCAGCGGCGTCAGGTTCTTCCAGGAAAGAATCTTCCAGCGGTCCGGCCTGCGCGCCGCGCGCACACAGGGAACGATAGACACAAAAACGGCAGGCACGCTCATCTTCGGTGCGCGGCAAGGGGGCATCCTCAGGGAGGTTGTCCAGGCGGTCCAGCAGGGCGCGGAAAAAGGTCTGGTCTTCCTGCCAGCGTGCGTGGCTATAGGGGAAGCGCATGGGTTCCTGCGGGGCTTCGGCAAACCAGTACAGCATTTCGATTTGTTCCGGCTGCCAGGGCGTGCCATCGTTGAGGAAGGCCCCGGCGATGGTCAACAAGAAGGGGTACAGGCGGGTTTGCAGGCGCTCCTGCATCCAGGCGCGGCGGGGGCGGCGGCGGTTGGTCTTCCAGTCCAGGATGAGCACGCGTCGTCCGGGGTACACGGCCAGCAGGTCGTAGCGGGCAATCAGGCGGTGTCCATGCCATGCGCCAGCCAGCAAAATTTCGGGGTACAGGTGCGCGCCCTCCTCCAGCAAGGGCGGCACCGTGGCCTGATGGGCACGCCACCAGCGATGCAGCGGTTCGGGCATGCGCAGGCGTTCCAGACGCTCGATGGGAATACCCAGGTATCCCTGATGCACCAGGCGGTGAAAAGCAGCACCTTGCAACAGGTGATTCTCGTTTTCCAGCATGGGTTCTGCCTGCGGGGCAGGCCAGGCCAGGCGCATCAAATGGCGTAACTGGTAACGGCGCTCGCAGTCTACGAAATCTTGCAGGGATGTTTGGCTGAAGACGGACATGGCAATTTCAGGGGAGAAAAATCAGTGGCGGGTAGTCCAGTAATCGGCCAGCGCCAACAGGGCCTCGGCAGGCTGGTTGCTGTGCCCTTTGCGCTTTCCGGTATTCCAGGTGATGATGAGAGAGCGGCGGGCACGCGTGATACCCACGTAGAGCAGGCGCAGGCGCTCGCGCACCAGTTCCAGACGCGCCTGCATGGTGGCGCGCCCTTCCTCGTACCACTCTTCCATTTGCCCTTCGAGCAGAATGCGCAATTGTTCGATGGCTTCGGCGGGCAGGTTGAGGTTTTGGCGCACATACCAGGGTTCAGAGCGGTAAGATTCGCCTTCTCTGGCAGCAGGGTAATCGTAATTGCTGACAGAAACCAGGTACACCCGGTCCCATTCCAATCCTTTGGCCTTGTGGACGGTGGAAACCACGACTTTACCGGGGTAAGCATCCGGATTGAAACCGGATTCCTCCTGGCTCAGCCCCATGAAACGGCGCTCGTTGCGGGCAATGGTACCCAGTTCATTGGTCATTTCGCCCAGGCTCCAATCGGGGTGCATATCCCGCGCCTGACGCAGCAGGGCAGCCAGTTTGTACGTAAGCGCCAGTTGCGAGGGTGTGGTAAACAAATCCTGGGCAGCCGTGAGCAACAACTGGTCTATGGGCAACTGCACCGCCTGCTGCCAGCGGCGCACATGCTGGCGAAAGGCTTCCAGCATGGCACAGGCTTCAGGGTCGCGTTCCCGCAGCCCGCTGGTATCGAGATAATCGCCGTTTTGGGCTGGCCAGAGATAATCTTCGATGCGTGGACAGGTGCGAATGAGCCGCGCCTGTGCCTGGACACGCGCCCAGGCGGCCTCATCCTGACGCGCTTCGCGCCGCCAGACAGTGTAGAGGCGCGCCAGCGCGCTAGCGCTATCGGGACGGGCAAGGTACTTGAGCAGGTTTCCCAGTGCGCCAGCGGTGGCGCGCGTCTCGCTGGTGCTGCGCAGCATATCATCCACATAGGGGATGTGCCGTTTTTTGAGGGCTTCTACCATCTGAAAGCCGTAATTGTTGGTAGGCGTCAACACGGCCACCGTCCAGTCAGGATGCGAAGGCAGCCAGCGTTCCAGCGAATCGGCCACGGCGTTGATTTCCTCCTGGGGCGAGAAGGGGCGAAGGACAATTTTGACATCGTCGGGGTCATCCGGCGGGTTGGGCTGGGGGTCGCCTTCCGGGGTAGGCCTGATGTACGGTGGAGCGAGGGCATCGCGTACCTGCGGAACAGGGTGGGCGCGCTGAGTCCAGTCAATCAGGTGATTGGCGAGGTCAATGATGGATTGCATGGAACGCCCCGAATTGGGCAATTCCTGTTTACTGACCATTGGCTCGTCCAGGAATGCACGCAGGAAGCGCGGGTTGGCGGTGGTGAACGTTTCGTAAATGGCCTGGTTAGGGTCGCCGACGCGCACCCAATTGCCCTGGGGGCCGCACAACAACCGCAAAATCTGTTCTTGCAGACGGCTGCTATCCTGGGCTTCGTCTTCCAGGATGTAAGGCCAGCGGGAGCGCAGACGCGCCAGGTAGTCCTCATCGCTTTGCAAGGCCAACAGCGCCAGACGAATCAAGTCATCGAAATCCACCGCACCGCGATATTGCAGGGCGCGCTGATAATCGCTATACATCTCCCAACCCATCTCTGCCAGGGGCAGGGGCAGGGGGAGGGCATCCAGATGGTGTCTCAGGGCATCGGGAGTCAACTGGCGGTCTTTTGCGGTGCGGATGAAGGCTACTGCGATATCGCGCGCCAGTTCTGGCAACTGGCGGGTGCGTACCCTGGCGCGCTGATTTTCGCCCAGGTCGGCTTGCAGGTACGCATCTTCAAATTCGGGGTGCGTCTTGAGCCAGGTGTGTACCACCTGATTGAGCAGGTCGAAGGCTTCGGATTCGTCAATGATGACGAAATCCTCGGCCAGCCCTACCAGGCCGGGACGCTCGCGCACGATGTCATGCGCCAGGCCGTGCAATGTGCGGACGCGGTACCCTGTGCGGGGCATCAAACCGTACTGATGTGTGAAATGGTTGATACGCGCGGCAAAGTTCTCTACGGCGGCATTGACCAGCGTGACAATCAGCACTTCCTGGTCGTAGTCCAGGTAGTGATTGCCAATCAGGCGCGCCGCCAGCAAGGAAAGCGTCCAGGTTTTGCCGCTGCCGGGCACGGCAGAGACGCCCATGCGCCCGGAAGTGTAGGCCAGGATGTTGGATTGTGCGGGACGTGGAGTGAAATCGCTCATGACATCAAGGTATAGGCCAGGGCTTTGTACAACGGGCCGCGTTGTTCGTATCCCTGCTCGTTCAACTGGCTGATGCCCAGGTAAATGCGTTTGCGACAACGGCGTACCAACCCCAAAACGATGCGCTGCAAAGTCTCGCTATTGGTGCGTACCTCGTCGAAATCCGTCCAGGGAGTACCTGGCTTCCAGGCGCGGTGCAGGATGTAGGGGTGGGTAAGCGGCTGGGCAATGCGCACAGCCCACTGGGTACTGCCTACATCCAGCCAGAACTGGTAATCCACCGGACGGTTTTGCATCAAAAAGGTGTACGCCGGCGAGATGAAAACGGCTTCGGCATCGGGTGTTTGCCAGCGTCCCAGGTATTGCGCGGCAATCACCCCATCCCGCACCATGCGCAAGTATTCTCTTCCCAGGGGGATACCTTCTGCCTCCAGCACTTCTCCCACTGCCCAGCGGAATTTCTGCACCGATTCAATCAGCATGGCGGTCACCTGGGCTGCATCGTAGTTGGTGTGGAAGCCGAAATTGGGCTGCGAGAGCACTTCGCCAAACAAACGGCTGAGGAAATGGTCCAGCGGTTGGGGAGTTGCGCTCATGTAGGCTTCCAGCCACTGCCGCAGGTCTTCATACGCCATCCCCAGGTGGTAGGTAATGCGCTCGCGGGCGTCTTCCTGCAATTCGGTGAAGGGGGCCAGATTTGGTTGCCCTTCTCGATAGCGAAAAACAATGCTGCTCAACAACTCGGCGCGCACCAGGTCAAGCCCGGCCACAGATTGCATCAGGGCGGCGGTAAATTCGAAGCGCGAGGGCGGCATTTCCCAGTCGGGGTGTGCCAGGGCAGCCAGGGTAAGCAACGCCTGGGTAGCCGGTTCCTCGCGCAGGGCACGCGAGGGGCGATGGGTACGGGCGGGGATACCAGCCTCCTGCAAGCGGGTCACCAGCGAAAAGCGCAGCGAATCGCTCAGAAAAGGTGCCAGAATGGCTATTTCTCCGGGGGGAACGCCTTCATCTCCCACCAGGGTGCGAATTTCGTCCACCACCCAGTCCAGCATTTGGGGGTAGAAGCGCAGGTCCACAGGATAGGTGAAAAACCGGGAGGCTACCTCACGCCCTACGGGGGGAGGAGGCGCGGGGGGGGATTCTGCTTCCGCGGGAGAAGAGGCCCGCAGGCGGTTCGCCAGGGTCTCCCCCAGGGTCAGCAGGTCCAGAGGGGTGTTGAAAGAACCATCCAGGCGCACGCTACGGTCACACACGTCTTGCAAGGCAGCCATATCTTGGGGTGCCGCGCCCAAAAATCGGCGGTAGCCGGCGTCCTCATCGAAAATCAGCAAGGCAGAATCAAAATGCGGCAGCCACTCACGCAAGAGGCGAGCCGCGAGGTACGGGTTTTCTTCGAGATTATCGGCAATCAAATGGCGGTAGGTCTCCTGCAGATATTCCCGGCACAGTGGTGTGTTCCACAGGTAGCGCCAAAATACTTCGAGTTGCAGGGAGAAATCAAGCAGGTTGTAACGCAAACAAAAAGCGCGGAAATCCTGAATGCAGGTCTGTACTTCCTCGAAAATGCGCTGCTGCCCCCCTTCCACAGGCAGGGAGGCCTTGAGACGCTGGCTCACCTCTTCCAGCGGGAAGTCGTTCATGGCGGCCTTGTTGAGATTGTCAATCAACTGACTGTACAGGCGATTGCGGTTGATGGTCAGGCCGCTGAACATGCCCTCTTCCAGACGAGGGCGCACCAGGTAGGCCATGTAGTATTGGGCAGTTTCCAGCGTGAGAAAGGTGGGGGGCAGGTCTGGACGGGCAAAACCGGCCTCTTCGGCCACAATCGGCCAAAAGAGTTCTACCATACGACGCGCCAGGCCGCCGATGGTGACCAGGTCGGGCATGCTGCCAGAGAGAACGCCCGGAGTGCGCAAGGCTTCGGCATACGGTTCTCCCAGGGTACGCTGGGGCATCAACAACAAAATTTGTCTGCCCGGAACACCTTGCGTCATCAGGGAAAGGGTACGTTCCACGCCTACCGTGGTCTTTCCCGTTCCAGCGGGGCCGCGCAGGAAGACGCGTCCACGGGGCGGGGCTTCAATCAGGGTGCGTTGTGCAGAAGTAAGGGGCATGGGAGGGCAGAAGGCAGAATGCAGAAGGCGGAATGAGGAATGCAGAAGGCAGAAGGCAGGTCACAACTCAGCCACCCACGCCCAACGATAAATCGTCGGGCTGAGCGGCCAAAGCCGGAACAATCCGGCTGGCGCCATGCAGTTGGGTTTCCCCGACTTTGGTGTCCTCAGCCGGGGAATTGATTCCCCGGCGGCTGGGCTGAGCAGTTACCAGAAATGTTTGATTGGAAGCGGATAGCAGGTGCGAGACAACCGACTGGCAGTTGTCCCCCCGATGCCCGATTAACGACGAGCATCAGTGTAAATTCGTGGCATACGCGTCCTGCCTCTCCAGCGGG
>DAOTWV010000007.1:0-24292 GCA_034435695.1 Anaerolineales bacterium
GCAAAGGCATCACCTGCCCCGGTGGGGTCCATCTCGCGGGATGGATAGGCCGGAATTTCCCAACGCTTGTGTGACGCGGCATCGTATACCCATTGTCCCCCGCGCCCGCGCTTGATAACCACGATATCGCAGCCATAAGAGGCGATTGCCGCGGCCATTTCCCACAGGTCTTCGCTGCGTCCCTGGAAGAGGGCGCGCAATTCGTCCTCAGAGGGCAAAAACGCGGTCAGGCCAGTGACGATGGTTGGGATTTGCTCCCAAAAGGTGGGATTCATGTACCCGCGGGAGGGGTCAAGGGTAACGGTTTGGACATTGGCCTGGTGGAATGTGGCCGGAAGCAAATTGTGGGTCAAATAATCAATGGGGCAAATGTGCACCCCGCGAGCGTCCAGGTAATCTGCGGGGATGTCTCCCTGGCGGATAGAGATGGGCGCCAATTGGGTGCGGCTGTCCAGGTCTTTTTCCGGGGGACTGTATCCCAGCAAGGAAGGGGGAAAGGGCATCCCGCGACGAGCAAAATGTCTGATGGGGTCATCGGTATGCCTGGTTTGCCGGTCGCTGTAGGCCAGAAAAAAACGCTGTTCGAACGTTTGGGTAGCGCGGTGAATGCCGCGGGTATCCAGGTTGTGCTTTTCCCAATCTTGCAGCCAGTCTTCAGGGTAATCGGCGCTGATGCGAGCCAGCAACCCAATGGGAGCCTCCTCCCACAAGCGTGCCCCGGCGGCGGCGTAAAGCAAATTGCCGCCAGGAACATCCAGGCGCGCACCTCCATCTGGCAGCAGCGTGTATTGCCGGTATAGCCGGCCAGCAATCAGCAGGCGTGGGTGAAGCATGAAATCAACCGCCCAACTGGGCAATTTGACGCAAGAGACCGAAGACCATCGCACCCAGTTTGACGCCCTCTTTGGCGGAGAACTGGATTTGTTGTCCCTCTTTTTCAGCGCGTTGTACCAGCAGGTACGCGGCGACCAGGCCGCTTAGCGCGCCGAGCAATGCACCAAACAGCAAAATGCGGGGTTTGTTATCGGTGGTAGTAATTTCGTTCATGATGGGATGTAAAACCTCTTGAGCGATTCAGGAGTGTTTTTTCTCGCGCGAGAACAGGGCGCGCAATGATGCCTGCGTTTGTCGGGCTTTGATGAGGGGGGCAGCCAGCCGGTCGCTACCGTGCCGGGCGATGCGGCTCATATCGCGGAAAGCCTGCTGTACCCGGAACATCACCGGCGGCAATCGGCGATTGGCCTCCCACAGGCCGTAAGCCATCCCCCCCACGAGTGCCAGCAGGATAAGCATGGGCAGGCAGGTCAGTGCCGAGAGGAAAATGAGCGAGGTATCTGCCCACTTACTTGCTGTCGGAGCCGTTGCCATGCTGCCCAGTACGCCTGCAACCACGACCAGCAAAACCCCAAACCCCACAGGCAGGTAGATTTGCCAGGCGGTTTCCTTGCGGTGATGGGCGTGCGTTTCCGGGTTGTGACGGGGAGCCGATTCTTGTGTGGACATAACGCTTCTATTGTAGCATTTTCTTGCGCTGGTGGGGAAAATTCCTTCCCCTGGAGAGCACGAAAACGTTGTTGGGGAATCGCGGTATGACCCGGCACACCAGAACGCAGATACCACAGATTTGCCGCAGATTCTCGCAGATACGGCTAACGCAGCGGTGAAAACCAACACAACCAGCGGATATCAGCGGTACCAGCGTTATCAGCGTTCTACTGACCAACATATCTTTAGTGCTCCCTATCTCTGGAGCGCGCGAAAATGTGGTTGGTTGAGCGTGGGTTTTGCAGAGAATCCGCGTTCGTTCCAATGGAAACCGCCGGGAAAACCAGATTTCCCAATAACCTTTGCGCACTTCCTCCCCCTGAAATGGATGGTGCGGCGGCCTGTCCGTGGACAGACCGCCGCACATCTTGCGTATCAGTTGCGCTGCACGCCGAGCAGCAGCCGCATGCCTTCGATGGTGTGTTCTTCGGTGTACGCGGTATCGGCCGGTGCTTCGGGGAGCAGTTGCGTGCTCAGGGTCTCGTTCTGGATGTAGGCGCTCCAGACCTGGATGGCCTCGGTCAGTTCCCCTTCTGCCTGATACCAGGTGGTGATGCGGTCGGCAATCTCGAAGCCTGCAGTTTTGCGCATGGCCTGAATGCGGCGCACGACTTCGCGCGCCAGCCCTTCGGCGCGTAGTTCGGGCGTGATGGTGGTATCCAGCCCCACGGAGATGACTTTGTCGGCCGCGACGGCCAAGCCCGCGGCGGCTTCCGTTTGCACCAGGATTTCCTCGCCGCTGAGTTCTACCGTTTGCCCGTTGACTTCCAGGGTGACGTCTTCTCCGGCTGCCACTTTGGCGGCCACCTCGGCGGGCGGCAGGGCGGCCAGCGCCTTGCGCACGGCCGGGAAGTCCTTGCCGAATTTTGGCCCCAGCAACTTGTTGTTGGGCAGGATGCGGTAGGAGACCAGCGCGCCGGCGTCCTCCACAAATTCGAGGTGTTTGACGTTGAGTTCATCCACCACGATAGCGGTCAATTCCTCACTGAGCGAGCGGGCGCGGCTTCCGACATCCACCAGCACCCTGGAGAGCGGCTGGCGCACCTTGATGTTGGCGTTGGCGCGGGCGCTCAGCCCCAGGCTGGCGATGCGGCGTGCAAGCGCCATCTCGTCCATCAATGCCTGGTCAATGACGCTTTCATCGGCCTGCGGCCAGAGGGTGTGATGGACGCTTTCCAGCGCTTCGGGGTACACCCCGCGCACGAGATTCTGGTACATGACCTCGGTGACGAAGGGCATGAACGGCGCCAGAAGCCGGGCGAGACGCACCAAAACGTGATACAGCGTGGCATAAGCGGCCTGCTTGTCGGTATCATCGGCGTCGCTCTTCCAGTAGCGGCGGCGGGAGCGGCGCAGATACCAGTTGCTCAGGTCATCCACGAAGGCTTCGGCCGCGATGGTGGCGCGGAAGGGGTCGGTGCTCTTCAGGGCATCGCTCACATCGCGGATAGTCTGGTTCAGGCGGGCGAGAATCCAGCGGTCGAGCAGGTTGTCGCTGTGCGGGGTGGTTTCTGCCGGGCGGGCGGGGTCTTCCAGCGCACCGGGCTGCCAGTCATCCAGGCTGGCATAGGTGGTGAAGAAACTGTAGATGTTCCACAGAGGAATGAGGAAGCGGCGGCGGACGTCATCGGCGCGGCCGTAGCCAAAGAGCAGGTTATTTTCGGGTTTATGGGCGCAATAGAGCCAGCGCATCACGTCCACGCCCATTTTGTCGGCGGCCTCGTTGAATTCGATGGCGTTGCCCCAGGATTTGTGCATCTGGCGGCCATCTTCGGCGAAGAGCAGGGCGTAGCCGAAGAGTTCCTTGAAGGGCGGCGTGCCATCCACAACGGTAGCCATTGCAAGCAGGGAGTAGAACCAGTTGCGGAACTGTCCGGGGAAGGATTCGCTCACCCAATCGGCGGGGTACCACTTGCGCCAGAAGTCTGGATTGATGCGGTATTGCATGGTGCTGAAAGGCACGATGCCGGCGTCCAGCCAGGGGTTACCCACGTCGGGGATGCGCGACATGGTTCCGCCGCATTTGTCGCAGCGAATCTTGACGGCATCCACGTAGGGGCGATGGGGGGTGTGCCCCTCGAAGGTCTCCCACCCCTCGATGGCGCGTTCCTGGAGTTCCTTTTCGTCGCCAATGACGTGATGGTGTCCGCACTCGCACATCCAGATGGGCAGCGCCAGCCCCCAGTAGCGCTTCTTGGAAATCATCCAGTCGTGCATGTTGTAGAGCCAGTCAATCTCGCGGGCGTGTCCGAATTCGGGCACCCAGCGAATCTGGTCTACCACATCCATGATTTGATAGCGCAGGGAATTGGCCTTTTCTTCGGGGGTGAGTTCTTCGCGCGGCTTGTCGTATACCGGCCCCATGTTGATGAACCATTCGTCCACCAGACGGAAGACGAGTTCGGTCTTGCAGCGCCAGCAAGTGGGGTAACGGTGTGTGTAATCTTCGACTTTGTAAAGCCGGCCTCTGGCTTCCAGGGCTTCGAAAATGGGGTCAGCCACCTCGGAGACGTGCATGCCGCTGAAGGGGCCGAACTGGTTGCCGAAGACGCCTTCGTCATCGATGGGGGCAATCAGCGGCAGGCCGTTTTCCTTGCCGAGTTGGAAGTCTTCCGCACCGCAGCCTGGGGCGATGTGCACGATGCCGGTGCCTTCCTCTTCGCCGACTTCCTCCCACAGCAAGACGCGGTGCGCCTGTGCAGCAGAAACGGCGATGCCTTCGATGAGTTCGGCCAGGTGGGTGACGCCGCCCGGCTTTTGGGCGGCCGGCAGGTCGTCGAAGGGGCCGTCGTAGGTCCAGCCTTCCATGTCGCGCCCCTTGAGTTCGTCCAGAACTTCGTACTTGCCCTTGAGCATGTGCAGGGTGCCCTTGGAGAGGTAGAAAATCTCCTCACCCTGGCGGACGCGCACGTAGGTCAGGTCGGGGCCGACGGCTGCCGCGACGTTGGAGGTCAACGTCCAGGGGGTGGTAGTCCACACCAGCAGGGCTTCGCCGGGGCGTTCGCGCAGCGGGAATTTGAGCGTCACCGAGCGGTGGGTGAGTTCCTCGTAGCCATCGGTGACGATTTCGTGCTGGCTGATGCCGGTGGCGCAGCGCGGGCACCAGGGCATGACATCGGCACCCCGGTAGAGCCAGCCCTTCTCCCAGACCTTCTTCAGGAAGGTCCAAATCATGTAGTTGTTTTCGGTGGAGAAGGTGAAGTAACTGCCGCCCAGTTCCGGCAGGCCGAGGCGTCCCACGATTTGCTCCACCGTGCCGGTGACCGGCCCTTCCGGCCCCTCGACGGTGATGACCTGTTGCGGGTCTTCGAGCAGTTTTTCGCGCAGAGCGCGCAGGTCTTCCGGTTTGTTCCAGTCCATCCAGTACCCCAGGCGGATGGATTGTTCTGTCTGGACGGCGGCGTATTTCAGCACGCGCGCCTTGCACTCCTTGACGAATTGCGCCAGTCCGTATTCTTCGATGTCTTTCTTGCTCTTGAAGCCCTTTTCTTTCTCGACTTCGACTTCTACCCACAGGCCCTGACAATCGAAGCCTTGCTGGTAGCGCAATTCGCGTCCCTGCATGGCCCAGAAACGGTTGAACAGGTCTTTGTAGGTGCGTCCCCAGCCGTGATGGACGCCCATCGGGTTGTTGGCGGTGATGGGGCCGTCGAGGAAAGACCAGCGCGGGCTGCCTTTGCGCAATTGGCGCAATTTTTCAAAGGCCTGGCTTTCCTCCCAGAACTTGAGAATTTTATGCTCTTGTGCGATGAAATCTACGCTGTTGGGTTCGGGTTTGAAAGGCATGGCTTACTCCTGAATGATAAGGTGGCAGGTGGGTAAGTGACAAGTTTGCAAGTGACGGGAATTTATTCGTGCCATTCGTGTAAATTCGTGGATATTCGTGGACATTCGTGGACATTCGTGGACAAAAAAACTCCCGTCCACTCAGGGACGAGAGTTAACTCCCGCGGTACCACCCGGATTCCTGCCGCGAGGCAGGCACTCAGTCGGGTACGGTTGCGCCAGCCGAAACGTTGGAGGCTGAGGCATCAACTTATACCCGTGCCGATGGTAACGGGCGGCAACCCCGGCTTCCTTACTCTAGTCTGGTAGTCTATTAGTCTGTTGGTCTATTAGTCTATTAGTCTGTTGGTCTATCAGTCTGTTGGTCTGTTTGATTTGACAGGGTAATTGACCAACTAACCAACCGACCAGGCGACTAACCGACCAGCCGACTAATCGACTAAGCGACCAGGCGACTAACCGACTATTTCAGGTCGCGGCTCCGGAAGGATTTTCGGCCTGACGAAACTGCCCCGGCTCACACCATCCCGGGTTCGCTGTCAGTTCATTTCAGGCGTACTCGTTTCCATCACAGCCTTTTGCAATATGATGGCATGATTATGCCACAAAGGGCGTGGATGGTCAAATTTTTCGAAGTGTGAACAGCAATTCCAAATATGGGCCAATGCATCCGCAGATGGCGCAGAGGAAAGAAGAAAAAATCCGTTCAATCTGCGTAATCTGCGGATACCACGCGGTAAATTTGGAATTGCTGAAGTGCAAACCAGGATGCTCGCAGACATGCCGGGAAAAATGATGGAAATCAGCGGATAGTTACACGGCCTGTCTTCAGGTGCTTGCAGTTTATGTTGCCAGATGTAGAAAATATGACCAATGTCATCCTGATTGGTGACATAAGAGGGTAAACAATTTACCCTTTTCAAATTAAGATGAAAGCGGTATCATCTGGCAAAAGCGGTAGCGACCGAGGAGGCCTCCTATCATGCAAGCAATTCCCAGTGAATTTCTCGATATCAACCGAAAAGAGCGTTTACAAATTCCATATTTCGACCTGGATACCCGCCCGCCGCAAGAGCGGGTGTGCGACTTCGATGACGTGGTCATTCCTTTCGATGAGGAACGCGCCCGCATCGAGGCCGCCCGGTGTATCCATTGCCCCGACCCGGCCCCCTGTGTGGTGGCCTGCCCCGTAGATAACGATATCCCCTCTGCCATGTGGCTCATTGAACAGGGGCAGTACCTGGAAGCCGCGGCGCTGTATCGGCAAACCAGTTCCATGCCCGAAATTTGTAGCCGCGTCTGCCCGCATGAACAATTGTGTCAGGGTTCTTGTGTGCGCAACAAGGAAGAAGAGCCTGTTCTTACCGGTATGCTGGAGACTTTTGTCACCGATTACGAGCGGCAGGTGAAAGGCGTTGAAGTTCCTGTGCCTGCGCAGAAAAATGGACATCGCGTCGCCATTGTGGGCGCTGGCCCGGCAGGTCTTTCTTGCGCCGAACAATTGCTCCAGAAGGGGTACGATGTCACACTCTTCGATGCAAAACCGGCGCCCGGCGGATTGTTGACATACGGCATTCCTAATTTCAAACTGCCCAAGGATGTAGTGTTCGCCCGTTGGGAAGACCTCGAACGCGCAGGGGCAAAATTCGTTGGCAGCACCTACATTGGCAAAGACAAAACCATTGACGAATTGTTCGAAGAAGGCTTTGAGGCCGTCTTCGTTGGCGTGGGTGCTGAAATCGATGCACCCATGAACGTGGAAGGGGAAGACCTGCCCGGTGTATACAAGGCTACCGAATACCTTATCCGCGCCAATGTAGACCCCGCCATTCTGCCCCCGGATATGCGCGGCAAGCCGGAAATTGGCGAGAAAGTGGTTGTGGTCGGTGGTGGTGACACCGCCTCCGACTGTCTGCGCTCCAGTTTGCGCCTGGGCGCCAAAGAAGTGACCTGTGTGTACCGCCGTACCGAAAAGGAAATGCCCGGTGGACGCAAGGACCGCAAACTGGCACGCGCTGAAGGGGCTACATACCAGTTCCTGACGCAGCCTGTACGCTTCATCGCCGGGGAAGATGGGCGTGTGGCCGCAGTGGAATGCATTCGCATGGAACTGGGGGAACCGGACGAATCGGGACGCCGCCGCCCGGTGCCTATCGAGGGTTCGAACTTCATCATCGAAGCCGATACCGTGGTGCTCGCCCTGGGGTACTGGCCGGATGAAACCATCGGCAAAACCACCCCCGGCCTGAAGACGCATAAATGGGGCTTGATTATTGCCGATGAGGAAACCGGTGCAACCACCCGCCCCGGCGTGTTCGCTGGCGGGGATGACGTCACCGGCCCCAGCCTGGTAGTTACCGCGGTGGCTGCCGGACGCAGGGCGGCGCGCGGCATCGATGAGTACATTCGCAGCCTGGAGCAATCCGAACCAACGGAAGCGCTGCCTGCCGCAGTCTGAAATCCCTCGGATGAAAACGAAAGGCAGTCCACACGGACTGCCTTTTTTTGTTGTCACCCACTATGTGAAATATGTCACGTTTATCCTATGACGCATGGATGACTGTATTGTGACAAATAGAACTTGTTTTGTGCTCTGCATTGCTGTATCATACAGGCAACTTTGGCGTATAAAACCTGATAGGGGCTATTTTTTCCTCCTACCTCCTTCCTCCTTTCGCTGCCATGAGCGGCCCGCTTTGCCGGGCCGCTCATTGGTTAATTTTCGAGTTACTGCGAGGTGGCAGGCAACAAGTGTTGCGCTGCCAGCGCTGCGCCCACGATACCGGCTTCATTGCGTAACTGCGCCGGTACGACTTCGGCCTGCACATCCAGATATGGCAGGAATTTTTCGCTCTTTTTGCTGGCCCCTCCCCCCAGGATGAATAGCGTCGGCCAAAACAAGGCTTCCAGGGTATGCAGGTATTCGTTGAAGCGGGATGCCCATTGCTTCCACGAGAGGTCCTTGTGCTTGCGCACCGCATCCGAGGCGCGCTTTTCAGCGTCTTTGCCGCGGATTTCCAGATGACCGAGTTCGGTATTGGGCACCAGCACGCCGTCTACGAACAGCGCAGTGCCCAGCCCGGTGCCAATGGTGATGACGAAGACCACGCCGCGGCGCTCACGACCGGCACCAAAGCGCATTTCCGCCAGGCCGGCAGCATCGGCATCGTTGAGTACCACAGCGGGAAGCCCCGTGTGTTGCGAAAACAGCGCCGCGGCATCGGTGTTGCGCCAGGATTTGTGGATGTTTGCTGCCGTCAGGGCTACGCCATCACGGACGGCGGCAGGCAGCCCCACACCAATGGGGCCTTGCCAGCCAAAGTGATGCACGATATCGGTGACTACTGCGGCGACATCCTCAGGGCGGGCGCCTTTTGGCGTGGGGATACGGTGCCTCTCGGCCAGCAATGTGCCCGTAGCAACATCTACCGGCGCGCCTTTGATGCCACTGCCGCCGATATCGATGCCCAGGACAGGTTGGCTGCTTGGTTTTTCGGACATGTGTTTTTACTCCTCCAAAAGAATGGCATCGGCCTCGATTTCGACCAGCATATCGGGGGCAATGAGAGAACGCACCTCCACCATGGTCGTGCAAGGGGGATGCGCGGCGAAAAATTCCGCGTGGGCGCGGCCATACTCTTCCCAGCGGCTGATGTCGGTGACGAACAGACGCGTGCGCACCACGCAATCCAGGTCGGCGCCTAATTCCTGCAAGGCCTGCCGGATGATTTCTATGCACCGCCGGGTTTGTGCAAAGGCGTCTCCGGGGGCGTAGGTGCTGCCATCTTCATTGACGGCTGCAGTGCCAGTGACGAAAATCTGGTTTCCGGCGCGCAGGGCGCGGCAGTAGCCGACGCGGTATTCCCAGGGAGCGCCGGAGTACGCGCGTTCAAATTTCATTCGTATCCTCCTCGCGGGGAAAAAGCATTTGTACCTGCAATGTGTGTTCGGGGTAGTGCGCACACGTGTTCTCGGCGATTACCTGCCAGGGCTGCCACTCTTTGGGCATGCCGGGAAAAGGAACCAGCCAATCCTGGGCGGGTAGTGCCTCCAGCAGAGTAACCAATTGGGCATGCGTTTGCCGGGATGTTTTTCGGAGGGACGCGTACCCCAGATGATGGGCAGCCGCCCGAATGCGCGCGTTGCGTTCATCCAGGGGCAGGGTCCACCATGGGGAGCCGCCAAAACGTTGGGTGCGCACCACCTCCAGGATTTCCCTTTCGTACCACAGGATGTGCGCCACCAGGTCTCGGACGCTCCACCCGCCAGAAAGCAGGGGGGCTTCCGCTTCCTGTGGGGGGACGCATTCCAGGGCGTTTTCCCAGGCTTCCCAGGTGGTGCGAATTTGTTCCAGGATACGTTGCTTCATGGCTTATGAGGGGACTACTTCGACGAAAATCTGGCGTGTGGCCCGCGGCCCCAGGACGATGTCTTCCTCGCAGCCATTGACCTGCAGGGAGATGTTTTCATCGAAGGCCGTGTAACGGGTGATGGTGATGTGGGTTTGGGGGCGCAGACTGTATTCACTCAGGTAGCGCAACAGTGCCGGGTCGGAATCGCTGACGCGTACGATGACGGCCTGCTGCGGCGGGCGTAAGTCGCTGAGACGGGTTTCCGAAGGAGGGGGCATTTCCAGGTCGCGGGTAGGAATGGGGTCGCCGTGCGGGTCGTGGGTAGGGTCGCCCAGCACCTGGGCGATGCGCTCTTCGAAGGCCTCCGAGATGACGTGCTCCAGGCGGTCGGCCTCGGCATGTACTTCGTCCCAATCGTACCCCAAAATCTGATGCAGGAAAGTTTCCAGCAGGCGGTGATGGCGCACGATTTCGATGGCAATGCGTTCCCCCTCAGGCGTGAGGGTCGCCCCCCGGTGTTTGTGGTATACCACCAGAGGCGGGTCGGTGTTGGCCAGTTTGCGCAGCATACCGGTGACGGAAGCAGGGGTGACTTGCAGGGCTTCGGCGATTTGCGTGGTGCTGGCGCGTGCACAGGCGCGGGAAATCAGGTAAATGGTCTTGAGGTAATCTTCGACAGCGTGTGTGGTAGAAGACATGGGCAATTGATGGGGAAATGAAACAGGGTGCAGGCAGCAGCATGCCCGGCAGGCAAAGCGCTAACTCACCAGCCTCCAGATTTGCGCCACGCTAAAGGTGATGAGCAAACCGAGCAAAACGGGCATGAGGGTGGCGATGGCCGTCCATTTCTTGCTGCCGGTTTCCTTGTAGATGGTGGCAATGGTCGTGCTGCAAGGGTTGTGTATCAAACTGAAAAGCATCAGGTTGACAGCCGTGAGCAGCGTCCATCCGCCTGCCTGGAAGAGGCTCATCAAGGTCGCCTGGTCTTGCACATCCAGCAGCACCCCGCTGCCCGCGCTCACACCCGGCACCCCGTGCAGCAGGACGGTAAGCATCAGCACGGTGGGGATGACGATTTCATTCGCCGGGATGGCAACCAGGTATGCCACCAGGATGATGCCATTCAGGCCGATGAGCATGCCCACCGGATCCAGCAGGCGTACCAGATGGGCTGCCAGCGGCTCACCGCGCAGCGAGACATTGGCAATCAACCAGATGACTGCGCCAGCAGGCATAGCAAATTTTACCGCACGCCACAGCACATAGATGGTACGGTCTATCAGGGAAGTGTAAATCGTCTGCCAGAAGCGCGGCGGGCGGTAGGGCGGCAATTCCAGGCTGAAGGTGGAGACCTCCCCTTTGAGCAGGGTGCGCGAGAGCGCCCACGAAGTCAAAAAGGTAAACAACACCCCCAGCAGCGCAATACCCACCACTGCCAGCGCCGAGATGAAGCCTGCCAGGTATGCCGGCACCAGACTGCCGATGAAGAGCGAGGCAATCAGGATTTGCGTCGGCCAGCGGCCATTGCACAGCGCGAAGTTGTTGGTGATAATGGCAATCAGGCGTTCGCGCGGGCTGTCGATGATGCGGGTGGCGACCACGCCCGCCGCGTTACAACCGAACCCCATCATCATGCTCAGCGCCTGCCGTCCGTGCGCCCCCGCGCGGCGGAAAAGCGGGTCCAGGTTGAAAGCCAGGCGCGGCAGATACCCGAAATCTTCCAGCATGGTGAAGAGCGGGAAGAAAATCGCCATTGGGGGCAGCATCACGCTGACTACCCAGGCCGTGGCCAGGTACATCCCGTCCACCAGCACGCCGCGCAGCCACCAGGGAAAGCCAATGCTGGCGGTGATACCTTGCAGCCAGGGGTAGATTTTGCCAATCAGCAAGTCGAACAGCATCTGGGAAGGGTAATTTGCGCCGGTAATGGTCAGCCAGAAGACCAGGGCAAACAGCGCAATCATGATAGGGAAGCCCCAGCGGCGGCTGGTCACCAGGCGGTCTATGGTGCGGTCGAGGTCGAAACGTTCCTTTTCCCCTTGACGCTGCACCGCCCGGTCGGCCAGGCGGGCGGCTTCGGTGTACACCGTTTCCACCAACTGGTCGTGGAAGTTGCGTCCTACCTGCCAGCGTAGTTCCTCCGCCAGGCGGATGACCTCTTCGGGGGAAGCCTGCGGCGCCCCCTCGCCTGCGCCCAATTCCCCTGAGCGCAGCGCTTCGGTGATGCGCTTATCCCCATCCAGCAGGCGCATGGCCACCCAACGGGCGTTGGGTAGCGCAGGAACGACTTCCAGAATGGCTTGCGTGAGGCGGTCGAGAGGGACGCGCAGCGCCCTGGGTTCGTTCTGTACCCTGCGGGGGCGGCAGACGACCTTTCCGGTGGCTACCTCGTGGACGGCTTGCAGCAACTCCTGGAGGCCGCGTCCGTACCGCGCTGCGGTAGGAACCACGGGGACGCCCAAATCGCGCGCCAGCCGGCGTTCATCCACATGGATGCCGCGGCGCGAGGCTTCGTCCATCAGGTTCAGGCAAACCACCACGCGTTCGGTAATCTGCATCACCTGCAGCACGAGGTTCAGATTGCGCTCCAGGCGGGTGGCATCCACCACCACGATGGTCACATCGGGCTGCCCAAAAAGCAGAAAATCGCGGGCGATTTCCTCATCCAGGCTGGTAGAGAGCAGGGAGTACGTGCCGGGTAAATCCACCAGTTTGTAGCGTTGCTCCCCGTATGCAAAACCGCCTTCGGCACGACCTACGGTCTTGCCCGGCCAGTTGCCAGTGTGCTGACGCAGACCGGTGAGGGCATTGAAAACCGTGCTCTTGCCCACGTTGGGGTTTCCAGCCAGCGCAACGACGAAATCCACATCACTGAGGTCGAACCCCAGTTTTTTGAGCGCCGCGGCGTTATGGATAGCACAGTTGGCGCATGCCGCATCGGGTACAGAGGCCTGGGGTGACAGGGTAGGCACCACCAGGGAATCTTGTGTTTTTTCTCTATCGTTCATGGTTTGTCTTCAAGTCTATTCGCAAATTCCTTGGGGGGATTTCTCTGCAAGGCGGTATGGACGCCGCCTGTAGGGGGCTGGGTGGTCATGCATTCACCAGCAGCATTTCGGCCTGGTTTCTGCGGAGCGCAATCATCGTGCCGCGTACTTCGTAGGCGCGCAGGTCTCTTCCTCCGGGGCTTTGCATCACCACCCGGACTTCCGTGCCCGGTACGAAACCCAGGTCCAGCAGACGGCGGCGCTCTGGCCCCTGACAGGCAGAAGAAATGCCAGCAATGGTAGCCTTTTCTCCCAGGGAGATTTGCGCCAACGTGCGCCGTATTGGCTGGGTCATGTTTTCCGCTGGCTGTACGGACACACTTTCTGCCTGCAGGTGGGTGAGTGTATGTGCGCGCCCATCCGCCTGGAAGTGAATTCCCTGCGCATCTCGCCCCGTCACCCGGATGTGCTGTCCGACATGCAGTCCGGAGGCCGTCAGGTGCCGGTAGATGCCGGCGGGTTCGTCTTCCAGGTGAACGATGTGGGCGCTTTGGTCGGGAGACAATGTGGAAAGAGCCTGCCCTTCCAGCGGTTGCAAGCGCCCTTCCGATGTGGGAATAGGGTCGCCGTGCGGGTCGTATCGTGGATGGCCTAATTGCTCGGCCAGCGCATCCAGTTCGGATGGCGAAAGGCGGTGTTCCGCGCTATCTGCCTGGCGGTGCCAGTCGTCCTGGGGATAACCGGTACGCTCTGCCAGGTAACGTTCCCACAGGCGGTGCGCCCGAATGACCTGCAAGGCATATTCCTTCCCTGCAGAAGTCAACGCGATGCCCCCTTCGTGCCAGCGCATCAAGCCGTGGCTTTCCAGGTCGTCCAGCACTGTGGCGGCGCGCTCGATGGAAATGTGCAATGCGCCTGCCACACTTTGCAGTGTGGGGGAGGGATTTTCATACAGGTGCTTCAGCGCATCCTCGCGGTGTACACGTTGCTGATGCGCCTGCACGGATTTCCAGAGCGCCAGCACGCCGTAGCGCGGCCAGAAGACCACGCCGGCCGCCAGCAAGAGGCTGAGTGCTGCAACTATCCAGGCCATAGCCCCTCCTTGGAATTTTTGTTTACGCTTGTGTAAAATTTAGGCATGACTAAATTTTACACGAATTCAGACAAAAGTCAACCGCTTTTCTGGCGTGGCAGGGCTTTGCAATCGTTTTCGGTACAGGGAGTCTTGGGTGCCGCGGCACGGGGGACAACTGACAATTGTCCAACAAACCCGCGTACATCCGCGGTCTCCGTGTCCCACGTACCCTGGGAGATTTGTCAGGCGTAACTGCTCAGCCCACAGTCGGGTAAACCCGACTGCCTGGCGCTAGCCGGATTGTTCCGGCTTTGGCCGAGCAGCCCGACGATTTATCGTCGGGCGTGGGTAGCTGAGTTGTTACTGTCAGGCATCCACTGGAATTAACATCTCTTTAAGAAACCCTCCCGCAAACCGGCGTACAATACACGCTGGTATGGGCAGGTCAGATGTGACGTACGTATCCATTCCGGGATGTCTCTGAAGAGCAATCCTGAACGGCCGATTGACCCCTGGTGTACGCGGAGGTACTTGCATGAAAAAATTTCTTGGTTGGACATTGGTTATCGTCTTGCTGGTGGCTGCATTTGTCGGATACCGACAGTATCGGGCGCGAGCGGCTACCGAAGCACAAACAGCATTTCAAACGGAAAGTGTTCGTCGCGGCCCGTTGACCGCGACGATTGGCGCGACGGGCAGTGTACGCGCCAACCAAACGGCTATCATGACCTGGCAGACCAGCGGCACGGTTGCTGAGGTCAACGTGGAAGTGGGGGATACGGTGCGCAAAGGCGATGTCCTTGCCACCCTGGAACAGACTTCCCTCTCCCAGGCCATCATCATGGCGCAGGCCGACCTGGTAAGCGCACAAAAAGCGCTGGATGAATTGCTCAAACCCCCATCCGAACTGGCCATTGCCCAGGCGCAGCAGGCCATTGCCAATGCCCAAAAGGCCGTAGACCAGGCCCAGCAGCGTCTTGACAGCCTTACCTCGCGGGCGCGACAGGTGGATATCGATTCGGCGCAGGCCACCGTGGTCATGGCGCGCGACAAACTCAAAAAAGCGCAGGAAGACTTTGCTCCCTACGCCAACAAGCCTGAGGATAACGTCCAGCGCGCCTACTTCCAGAGCATCCTGGCGCAGGCGCAGCGCGAATACGACAATGCAGTAGCCCGCCTGAACAACCTGCTGGGCACGGCCAATGAAACCGACCTGGCGGTGGCGCAGGCCAACCTGGAAGCCGCACAGGCGCAACTGGCCGATGCCCGGCAAAATTACGAAGACCTGCTGGCTGGCCCCACCGAAGACGATATCGCCGTGGCTGAAGCACGCGTGGCTGCCGCACAGGCCACTGTCAACCTGGCGCGCATCGCGGCGCCTTTCGATGCCACGGTTACGGCTGTCGAAAGCAAGCCCGGCGACCAGGTCAACCCTGGCACGATGGCCTTTCGCCTGGATGACCTCTCTCACCTGCTGGTGGACGTGCAGATTTCCGAGGTGGATATCAACCGCGTAAAGGTCGGGCAGGATGTCGTCCTGACCTTCGACGCTATCCTGGGCAAGGAATACCAGGGCACGGTGGTAGAGGTGCCTCCGGTGGGACAGGCAGTACAGGGCGTAGTGAATTTCACCGTGACGGTGGAATTGACCAATCCAGATGAAGATGTCAAGCCCGGCATGACGGCTGCGGTCAACATTGTGGTCAGCCAGTTGGAGGATGTGTTGCTGGTGCCCAACCGGGCGGTGCGCTTCCTGAATGGAGAGCGTGTGGTGTACGTCCTGGAAAACGGGCAGCCCAAACCGGTGCCGATTACCCTGGGCGCTTCCTCCGAGACGGTCAGCCAGGTACTCGAAGGCGACCTCCAGGAAGGCGATGCCATCATCCTCAACCCGCCAGCGCAGTTCAACCAGCAGGGCGGACCGCCCTTTGGGAGGTAACAGGCATGGGTGAGGAAGTCGTCGTTGCTCAAAATCTGACCAAGGTGTACCAGATGGGCGAGGTAGCCGTGCATGCCCTGCGCGGCCTCTCGCTGACCATCTCGCGCGGCGAAGTAGTTGCCATCATGGGGCCTTCCGGCTCTGGCAAATCCACGCTGATGAACATCCTGGGGTGCCTCGACCGCCCCACCTCCGGCGAGTACTTCCTGGATGGGGAACGCGTTTCGGAACTCAGCGATGACCAGTTGGCGGATATCCGCAACCGCAAGGTGGGCTTCATCTTCCAGAGTTTCAACCTGCTGCCGCGGGCGACCGCCATCGCCAACGTCGAACTGCCCATGCGCTACGCGGGCATCACCCGCGGACGCAAGGAGCGCGCCGCCGAAGCCCTGCGTTCCGTTGGCCTGGGAGACCGGCTGTACCACCGCCCCAATGAACTTTCCGGCGGGCAGCAGCAGCGCGTGGCGATTGCACGCGCCCTGGTCAACGACCCGGCCATTGTGATGGCCGACGAACCAACCGGAAACCTGGATACCAAATCCGGCGAGGAAGTCATGGAGTTGCTGCTCAACCTCAACAAGGAACGCGGCACCACCCTCATCATCGTCACCCACGACCCCGAGGTGGCCGAACTGGCGCAACGCGTGATTCACATCCGTGACGGCGTAGTGGAGAGAGAAACATGAAACTGTGGCAGGCATTTTTGGAGGCTTTGCAAAGCCTGACGGCAAACAAAATGCGCTCCGGGCTGACCATCCTGGGCATCGTCATCGGTGTGGCCGCCGTGATTGCGATGGTCTCCATCGGACGCGGGGCACAAAATTCGATTACCGGCTCCATCCAGGGCATCGGCACCAACCTGCTCTTCGTTTTTCGCGGCGGCGATGAAAACGTGCGCAACCCCAAACACATCACCCTGGAAGACGCCCAGGCGATTGCCGACCCCTTTGCCGCGCCTTCGGTGGTGGGGGTAGCCCCCTTGCTGCAGGGCAACGGCGAAGTGACCTATGGCCGGGAGAGCACCGTCACCACCCTGATTGGGGTGACCCCGGAGTACGCGCCGGTGCGCAATGTGCAAATCACCGAGGGCGAATTCATCTCCGCCGAGCACATGCTGGGGCGCTCCTCCGTGGCTATCCTGGGGCCGGATACCGCCGACAACCTGTTTGGGCGGCACGAAGGCGTGGTGGGAGAGACCATCCGCATCGAGGGGCAGCCCTTCCGGGTGATTGGCGTCCTCGCCCCGGAAGGCGGTTCCGCCTTTGGCAGTCAGGATGACCGGGTGCTGGTTCCCCTCACCACGGCGCAAACCCGCCTGATACGGCGCGGCGGCCTCAACCGCGTGGATGTCATCATCGTGCAGGCCATCAGCGCGGAGGCCGTTCCGCAGGCCGTGGAAGAAGTCTCCCAGATTTTGCGCACCCGGCACCGCACCGCCATCGGCGCCGATGACTTCACCGTCCTGACCCAGCAGGATTTTCTGGACACCGCCAAGGTGATTACCAACGTGTTGACCATCTTCCTGGGCGGCATCGCGGCCATTTCGCTGCTGGTGGGCGGCATCGGCATCATGAACATCATGTTGGTTTCCGTCACCGAGCGGACGCGGGAAATCGGCTTGCGCAAGGCGCTTGGGGCGCGCAAAAGCGACATCCTCATCCAGTTCTTGACCGAATCCTCGGTGCTCAGCATGGTGGGCGGCCTGATTGGCATCCTGCTGGGCTGGGGCATTGCCGTTGCGGTGGGACGCATTGCCGCCGCCAACGATGCCCCCATCGACCCCAGCATCGGCCTGGATGTGATTTTGATTGCCACCCTCTTTTCCACGGCGGTGGGGCTGTTCTTCGGCCTGTACCCCGCCAACCGCGCCGCCAACCTGGAGCCGGTGGAGGCGCTGCGCTACGAGTAACCCGTCGAATCCCCCCTCAGAATACCCTGGTAGGACAAGGCTCAGCCTTGTCCTACCCAGGCAACAACTTTTTTTGCGTCATTTGTTTGCCTCCATTTGTCTCAAATAGGCCAACACTTCTTCGGAGGGCTGCTCATAGGCATAGGAGAAAGCAGAGCGTGGAAAGACCTCCGTGCTCCCATCCTGTAGGGTAAAAACCACCTCCTTGAGGAGAAGGTACCCCGTCTGCGGGTCGAAAATAGCGCGTGTGGCGGCCCCCGTCAGTGGCTGCTCGGAATCTGCGGTCGAGACGGGTTCGTCAAACAGGTCGGTGATGAGGATTTCCGTGCCGGATTTGCCATTGGAAGCAGAAATATCGGTATGCACGGATACTTGCGCTCCGCGTTCCTGGGCTTGTCGCAAGTCCCAAGTCAGGTTACCGGTAGGCGGGGTATATCGTGACGGGGTGCAGGTATTGGCCTCTTCGCAAGGGCTTACCTCGCCGGTAGCGGAATTCCATGTCGTGCCATCACGCGTCTGAACAGCCACCTGAACTACCTCGCCGTTAAAAGAGCGCATGATGAATACTGCCTCGATGACGTTTCCCGTTTCGTCCAGGTGTACCCAGGAATCGTTGATTTGGTGTGCCGGAATACGCTTCCCGTTGGGGAAAATGCCGTTATCCGTGCCCGGTGGAAATTGCTTTTCTTCATGCACGTGAAACCAGCCTGCGTGCAGAGTTTCCACCGCTTTGTGCTGAAGAGAATCCAATATCTCAACGGTGGAAAGTGGTTCTTGCTTCACTGGGACAACGCCTGTGGAAGCCGCAGGAGAATAGGCGTTGAAGGTGCCTTCTGCCGCCTTATCCGTCCCTATCTCCGGTGCGCTCGCCTGAGCGGGATTTGCCCCCAGGGCATTGCTATGTCCGGAGAGATAACTGCCCAGACCAATACCCACCCCGATGAACAGTATCAAAAGCGTTGATAGAAACAAGCGTCTTTGCATGGTGTATACCTCCTGATATGCTTCTGGCAAAGCAGTAGTGCTATGCGACACACAACGCTAACAGTGTACATTACGCACAGCAAAAAAAAATAGGAAATTTGTACTGCTCAATGATGGCTCACGCGCATTGGGTACAATAGAGACCATCCCGGTACATCATTCGAAAGGAAGGTCATGATGCGCATTGCCGTTGGTGCCGATGAACGTTTGCCTGTAGTGGAAACCATCCTGCAAATCCTGCAAGAGGCCGGGCACGCCGTCCAGTGGTACGGCCCGCCGGCAGGGGATACCGCCCCCTGGCCGCAGGTTGCCCGGCTGGTGGCGGAAGACGTGGCCGCCGGGCGCGCCGACCAGGGCATTTTGCTGTGCTGGACGGGCACCGGGGTGAGCATCGCGGCCAACAAAATCCCCGGCATCCGCGCCGCCCTGTGTGTGGATGCTGAGACGGCGCGCGGCGCGCGCCTGTGGAATGACGCCAACGTGCTGTGTCTCTCCATGCGTCTGACCACCGACGCGCTGGCAAAGGAGATTTTGCAGGCCTGGTTCGCCACCCCCTACCAGCCCAACCCCGCCGATGACGCCTGCCTGGCGCTCATCGCCGCGCTGGATGCCGACAGAGACGCCTCGGCCTGAAAGCGCTATTCCGCCTCCGGGGGCGGCGAATCCAGCCCCAGGGCGGCGCGCAGCCGCTGGTATTTGCGCACCCCCAAAAAGTGGCGCAGTTCCGGGGCAAAGGTATCCACCAGGGGGCGCGGCTTCTCCGCCGGGCGCAGACAACTTCCGGGTTCGTCCAGCAGCGCTTCGGTTTCATCCAGGGTAATGCGTCCCTGTTCGTCCAAATCCAGCGGGTGCAGGATGCAGTAGAAGGGCTTGAAGCGCCAGGGATGTTCTCCCAGCGCTTCGGCAGCCACCTGCAGGGCGCACTTGTGGTCGGCGCGCAAGAAGATGCAGGCCGTGCCACCGTAATGTTCGGGAGCCTCCACCACCCGGCTGTGCACGACCTCCCCGCCGGGCGTGAACGGGTCTGGCTCGCGTTCCCCGGTGAACCACGCATCGGGGTTCTGTGCTCCGGGCGGCATGTGCGGCAGGATATCGGCGGCGCGGGCGCGGATTTCGCGGGCTTCTTCTGCATCGGCCCACACCCCGTACAGACAACAGGCGGCATGGCATTCTGCCAGCGTGCAGCGGCGCATCGGCTCAGTGCGGTACAAACGCGGGTTGACATCCATGCCGCGCATTGTACCATGGGCCGCCTACGGCGGCAGACGACAGACGACAGACGACGGACGACAGACCGCGGACGACGGCCGCGCACTTCGCACCCCGCACATGCCCACTTGACACCTGACACGTGATACCTGACACGCCCTCCGTGGTCAGTCGTCCGTTGTCAATCATCGCACCCGCACCCCGCACGTGCCCACTTGACACCTGACACGTGATACGTGATACGCCCTCCGTGGTCAGTCGTCCGTTGTCAATCATTGCACCCGCACCCCGCACGTGCCCACTTGACACCTGATACGTGATACGTGATACGTGATACGTGATACGCCCTCCGTGGTCAGTCGTCCGTGGTCAATCATCGCACCCCGCACCCCGCACGTGCCCACTTGACACCTGACACTTGACACCTGATACGTGATACGTGATACGTGACACACCCTCCGTGGTCAATCATCGCGCATCGCACTCCCTCACATTCTCGTTTTTGGGGTAAAATGAAACCAGTTTCGCTTTAGACGACTGTCTATTGGCCGCCGATGGGGTACGCCTGTGGGCGGCTGTATTGCACCTTTCCCAAAATTGCTACGCAGGAGATTGCTATGAGCAAATGGAAAATCATCATTACCGATGGGTTGAGCAAAAAAGCCCTGCCCATCCTTGAAGAAGTTGCCCAGGTGGATGACCGCGGCGGTATCAGCGCCGAAGAACTGGCAGAAGTTATTGGCCAGTACGATGCCGCCATCGTGCGCGGCCGCACCAAAATGCGCGCCAACATCCTGGAAAAAGCCGAGAACCTGAAGGTCATCGGGCGCGCCGGCGTGGGCGTGGATAACATTGACCTCGCCGCTGCACAACAAAAGGGCATCACCGTGGTCAACGCCCCTACCGCCTCCACGCTGGCCGTGGCCGAACTGACCATTGGGCTGATGTTTGCCGTCGCCCGCCTCATCCCGCGCGCCGACGCGGGGATGAAATCCGGGCAATGGCTCAAGAAACAACTCAAAGGCACCGAAATCAACGGTAAGGCACTGGGCGTCATTGGCCTGGGGCGCATTGGTACTGCCGTGGCTGAACGTGCCACAGCGCTGGGCATGGGGCCGGTCATTGGCTACGATGCTTTTGAACCTGCCCGCAAGGCCTTTGCTGAGAAAGGTTTCCAGGTAGTTGATTCCCTGGATGCCCTCTACCCCCAGGTGGACTACCTCACCCTGCACATCCCGCTCACCCCGCAAACCCGCAACCTGATTGACGGTCAGGCGCTGGGCAAGATGAAACCCGGCGTGCGCCTGATTTGCGCGGCGCGCGGCGGCGTGATTGACGAAACCGCCCTGCTGGGTGCCCTCGAATCCGGGCAGGTGGCCGCCGCAGCCCTGGACGTGTTCGCAGAAGAACCCCCTGGCCTGACGGCGCTCGTCTCACACCCCAACGTGGTTGCCACGCCCCATATCGGCGCACAAACCCACGAAGCCCAGGACCGCGCGGCGGTGGACATCGCCACCGAGGTCGTCGCGGCGCTGAATAATCAACCCCTCCGCTGGAAGGTTATCTGACATGGAAGAAAAACTGCAACGCCTGAAAACCCTGCTTGCCGAAGCCACCGACCTGGGACGCGTCGCGGCCCTCCTGGAATGGGACCAGCAAGTCTACATGCCCGAAGGCGGGACACGCTCCCGCAGCCAGCAAATGGCGCTCCTGCGCCGTCTGGCGCACGAACGTTTCACCGCCGATGAAATCGGCCAGTTGCTGGATGACCTGCAGCCCTACGCCGAAAGCCTGGACCCCGATTCGGATGACGCCCGCCTGATTAAAGTCACCCGCCGGGAATACACCAAGCGGGTAAAAGTGCCAGGCTCTCTGGTGGCCGAATTTTCCAGGGTTACCAGCCATGCCCACCAGGCCTGGGCGGAAGCGCGTGCCAACAACGACTTCGAGCATTTTCGCCCGCACCTGGAACGCATCGTCGAACTACGGCAGGAATACGCCAACCTGTTTGCCCCCTTCGACCACATCTACGACCCCTTGCTGGACGACTTCGAACCCGGCTTGAAGACCGCAGACGTACGCGCCATTTTCGATACCCTGCGTCCCCAGCAGGTGGAACTCATTCGAGCGATTGCGGAACGCCCGCAGGTGGACGATTCCTTCCTCTACCAGGAATTCGATGAGCAGGCGCAGTGGAAATTCGGCGAAGAAGTGATTAGCCGAATCGGATATGACTGGAAGCACGGACGACAGGACAAATCGGCGCACCCCTTCACCACCGGTTTTGGCAACGATGACGTGCGCATCACCACCCGCGTTGACCCCAAATTCTTCAACTCGGCTTTCTTCGCCACCATGCACGAAGCCGGGCACGCCTTGTACGAATTGGGGGTGGCCGATGCCATTTCCCGCAGCCCGCTGGGCAGCGGGGCTTCCCTGGCCTTCCATGAATCCCAATCCCGCACCTGGGAAAACCTGGTCGGGCGTTCCCTGCCCTTCTGGGAATACTTCTACCCGCGCCTGCAGGAAGTTTTCCCTGCCCAACTGGGCAACGTCTCCCTGGATGCCTTCTACAAGGGCATCAACAAAGTCGAACCTTCCCTCATCCGTGTCGAGGCCGACGAGGCCACCTACAACCTGCACATCATGCTGCGCCTGGAAATCGAAATCGGCCTGATGGAAGGCTCGATGCAGGTCAAAGACCTGCCCGAAATCTGGAACAGCCGCATGCAGGAATACCTGGGCGTGGTGCCGCCCAACGATTCTCAGGGCGTCTTGCAGGATGTCCACTGGTCGGGCGGCATGATTGGCTACTTCTCCACCTACGCCCTGGGCAACATCCTGTCGGCGCAGTTGTGGGAGAAAATCGAACAAGACCTCCCCGACGTGTACGACCAGATGCGCCGCGGCGAATTCGGCGACCTGCTGGGCTGGATGCGCGAAAACCTGCATCGCCACGGTGCAAAATTCGAGCCGAAGGAACTCATCCAGCGCATTACCGGTTCCCCCATGGACCCGGAACCCTACATGCGCTACCTCAAGCGCAAATTCGGCGCCATCTACGGCCTGTAAACCTCGCCGAATGTGCAAAATCCTGGGGACACGCAAAAGTCGTTTCTCTGAATGAAAAACAGGGAGCGCACGGCATCACCGTGCGCTCCCTGCGTTTTACCGCTACGAAATCGTTTTTTACGGGCACTGCAGCGGCACGTCCGCGCTGCGCCACAACACCGCCCGCACCTGCCCGCTCGTATCCACGCGCGCAACCAGTTGCGCATCCAAAAACTTCCGCTCCCCCGGCTGCACACAGCCCGCCACCACCACATCGCTGCCGTGGGGAAACCCCGCCCGCAGCCCATCCAGCGGCAGGCGCACCACGTAATTGCGCTCCCCAATCAGGAAGAACACCAGCCGCCCGTAAGGTTGCACCGCGGAGAGCGGCGCAGTGCTGGACGGCCGCCCTGCACCCGCCTCCAGATAGCGCGGGTACAGCGCCCGCCCCTGCAACGTCAGCAGCCCCTCCGGGATGCCCTCCGCCGGGATGCTTTCCCGCACGGCCTGCTCCATGCGGTTTTGTACGGCAGGGGAATAGCGCCGGGAGGGCAGCCGCTCCCCCAGGGGAAGCACCAGCCCCAGGAGCAGCACCGCACCCAGGGGCAAAATCACCCCCGTCCGGCGCGGGGAGCGGACTCCCTTCGAGGGGCTGCCGCCCTTTTGGGCAACGGGAACCCTCCAAAGGGAGTCGGCTCCCGCCAGCCATCCCGGGGCGCGCCCCAACCCCAGGGTGAGCGCGGCAATCCCCAGGGCGTAGTACAGCACCACAATCCAGTTCACCGGCTGAATGTACCGCCCGCCGGAGACCAGAAACACCGCGTTTCCGGCCAGGTAGGTCACGTGTACCAGGGCGGGGAGCGCTCCGCTCCATCCCCACCGGCGCACTGCCGTCCCCACCCCAAGCGCCACCAGCAGCAAATTCCCCAGGATGAGCGGGATGGCCTGCCGCGGCAAACCGGCGAAGTACGGCCACCAGGGAAGCCGTCCCAGGTAGCCTTCCACCTGACAGCACTGCGCCCAGAAAAGCGTGTTCTCTCGGTACAGCCGCCGGTCGAGATGCTCACCGGCCAGCGCGGGGCGGGTCGTGCGTTCCTGCAGGTACAGGCGGGCATCCTGTGCGTACAGGAAACTGTACGATAGCAGCGTATCCGGCAGACGGAACGCGGCCGGCAGCGCCAGGAAACTTTGCACTTCGCTGTTCAGGTAGTGCTGCGCGGCAAGGGCGGGGTAACTGGAGGTCGGAAACGTCGGCGGCTCAGGCAGCGCGTCTTTTGCCGGGGTGGATGTCGGGCGCGGCAGGGCCTCCGGCTCCGGCGGTTCCGGCGGGGAGGGGTGGAGCGAATCCCATGCCCGGCGCATAGCCGTGTACACCCGCGGCTCAGGCGAATCGAAGAACGGGTAGCCGTAGCGCGCCCAGTTGCGCCCCACCCACGGGGCGGCCACCAGCCCCAG
>DAOTWV010000008.1:0-2138 GCA_034435695.1 Anaerolineales bacterium
TGCCGCTGATATCCGCTGGTTGTGTTGGTTTTCGCCACTTCGTTGGCCGTATCTGCGAGAATCTGCGTCAAATCTGCGGTATCTGCGTTCCGTTGCGCCAGGCCATACCGAGATTCACCAACAACGTTTTCGTGCTCCCCTGGCAAAGGAAGAACGAAAAGGGCGTTGGTTGAAGTGTCCAGCGGTTGGAAACCGCAGCGACAGATGCAAAACCTGCCTTCGCAAGTTGGCGTTGAGGCGCCACGCAAGTCGGTACAAAGGGGCTTTGCCTGCATTCCCGCTACTAGATGAAGGCACGCACCAGGGAAAGCCCCAAAAGAACCCAGCAGAGCAAGATAACTGTTGTGACGACGCGACTGGCGAGGGTGCCGGCTGCCGAAAGTTGGGAGGCTTGTTGCCGGCTCTCGCGCATCACCTGGGGGGGAATCAGACGCAAGACGAGCGCAATACCTGCCGGCAGCAGCACGAGGTCATCCAGGGCACCCAGGATGGGGATGACATCCGGTATCAAATCCAGCGGGCTGAGAGCATACCCCAATACACAGAGGGCCAGCAGACGGGCATACCACGGGGTTCTGGGGTCGCGGCAGGCCAAAGCGATGGCGTGGATTTCGCGCTGTAGCGTACGTGCCCGTTGTTTCCATCGTTGCCACACAACGTCTCTCTCCTGACTGGAGGCCTTACTCCCCCAGCACCTGAGACAATGTAGGGCGCAATGCGGCAATGGCCCTCCCGCGGTGACTGATGCGGTTCTTTTCTTCTTCGGGCAGTTCGGCCATGGTGCAGCCGCGCTCTGGCAGGTAGAAGATAGGGTCGTAGCCGAAGCCGTTATCGCCGCGTTCGTGGGGGGTGATTTCTCCAGGGCAAATGCCCTCGCTAAAATGCAGGGGGCCTTCAGGGAGCGCCAGACAGGTGATGCACACGAAGCGCGCCTGCCACGGGCGAGGATGCGCGGCCAGGTTCTCCAGCAGGTAGGCGCGTCGGTCTGCGTCACTGGCGTTGGGGAAGGGAGCAAAACGAGCAGAGCGGATTCCCGGCAGGCCGTTTAACGGTGCAACTTCCAGGCCAGAATCATCTGCAAGGGTGGGGAGGCCGCTGGCAAGGGCGTAGGCACGCGCTTTGAGGGCCGCGTTCTCCCGGTATGTGTGGGCTGTTTCGGCGACATCGAGGTGGATGCCCAGTATCCCAGGGGTGACGAGTTTGATGCGCAGGCCGCGTAACATGGCATCCAGTTCGGCGGCTTTTCCGGGGTTTGAGGTCGCAATCAGCAATTGGGGCATGGTTTTGTCTCCATTTCGAAAGGGGCGGCAGAAGCACATGGTTCTTGACGCCCGTTTGTGGCTATGATATAGTCAACGCATCGCTACCAGAGAGCGATACACACTCACAGCCTGCAGGCTGTGCCCCTGGATGGTGTTACCATGAACGGGTTTAACCCTTTGCACTTTAACGTTGGTTTTGTGGCCGCCGAGACGGTGGGGTATGTGCGGGAGATTCCGCTGGAAGCCCCCGAATTGACCCTGGGCGATTTGACCCTGCATGCCGTCCACGGAAAGGTGACGTTCGACCGTGTTTCCAAGGGGGTAATGGTACGCGTGCAGTTGGCTGCAAGCACGGAGGCAGAGTGCGTACGCTGTTTGCAGGCTTTCATGCAGCCGTTGGAAGTTGATTTTACCGAATTGTTTGCGTTTGCGGGGAAGATTCCCGATACCGAGTTTGTTTTTCCTGATAGTGGACAAATTGACCTGGCTCCGTTGACCCGCGAGTATTTGATTCTGGCAACCCCGATGCAAACTTTGTGCCGTCCGGATTGTCGGGGACTGTGCCCTGTGTGCGGCGGGAATTTGAATGAAGAGACCTGTTCTCATGAGGATGAGAGCGGCGACCCGCGGCTGATGGTGTTGAAAGCCCTGTTACAAGATGAGGAATAACCACACTCCGCATGTGGGCGCGCAGAAGCCGCCGCACCTGTGTGCTCACATGCCCTGAGTGCAGCAACGCAACCACTTCCGGGTTGTGCCTGTGTCCGCCTGGCGAAACCTGCCGGGCGGGAGCACTAAAGATATGTTGGTCAGTAGAACGCTGATAACGCTGGTGCCGCTGATATCCGCTGGTTGTGTTGGTTTTCGCCGCTTCGT
>DAOTWV010000009.1:0-21485 GCA_034435695.1 Anaerolineales bacterium
AGTAGAACGCTGATAACGCTGGTGCCGCTGATATCCGCTGGTTGTGTTGGTTTTCGCCGCTTCATTGGCCGTATCTGCGAGAATCTGCGTCAAATCTGCGGTATCTGCATTCCGTTGTGCCAGGCCATACCGCGATTCACCAACAACGTTTTCCCTCATCCGCGGGGTGCAAGCGAATTTCCCGGAATGCGGTGCGAGAAGACTTCTGCGTTTTTTGGCATCCGTCACCTTGCCGCAGCACCCCAGGCACAAGGAAACGAAAAGAGCCTGGGAAAACCCCAGGCCCTTTCCAAACAGGGAAAACACACACACTCAGGGAAATTGGTACGTTTACAGCCAGCCACGCAGTTCCATGGCTTTGACAACACGCCCGATGGCAACCATGTAGGCGGCATCGCGCATGTACACGCCCTCTTTTTCGGACATCTCAAGCACAGCATGGAAGGCCGCGGTCATCTTGGCATCCAGTTTTTCGAGAACTTCTTCTTTCGACCAGTAGAAGTTCATGTCGTTCTGCACGCTCTCGAAGTAAGAGGTGGTCACGCCGCCGGCATTGCACAGGAAATCGGGAATATTGAAGATGCCGCGCGCTTTGAGTACTTCATCGGCTTCCGGCGTGGTGGGGCCGTTGGCACCTTCCGCCAGGATTTTGACACGCTCGCTGATTTTTTGCACCGTCTCAGCGTTGACCTGCCCTTCCAGCGCGGCAGGAATGAGCACGTCCACATCCTTGGCAATCCAGGCGTCACCGGGTTCGATTTCGTAACCGGCTTCACGGGCTTTATCCTTGTCAATCGTGCCATACTGGTCAGTGATGGATTGCAGGAAATGCGGGTCAATGCCATCCGCTTTGCTGACGGTGTAGGATGTGCGGTCTTCGCGGTCCCAGTAGGAGACACAAGCCACCTTGCCGCCCAGAATCTCGATGAAACCAATCGCAGCGTATTGCGCCACATTGCCAAAGCCCTGAATGGCCGCCCAGCATTTGGTCGGGTCCATGTTCAGGTGCTTCATGGCCTCACGCACATGGTAGATGACGCCGAAGCCAGTGGCTTCGGTGCGCCCCAGAGAACCGCCGCCGCCCACAGGTTTGCCGGTAATCACCCCAGGGGTGTACTGACCAACCAGTTTGGAGTACTCATCCATCATCCAGCCCATCATTTGCGGGTTGGTACCGACATCGGGGGCAGGCACATCCTGACGAGGCCCAATGTTGCGCCACATCTGGTCAATCCACCCGCGGCAGAGTTGCTCTTTTTCGTGTACCGAGAGGGTGGAGGGGTCAATGGCCACGCCGCCTTTGCCGCCGCCCAGGGGGATATCGGCAACAGCGCACTTCCAGGTCATCCACATAGCCAGCGCGCGGACGGTGTCCATGGTTTCAGCCGGATGGAAGCGAATGCCGCCCTTGGCCGGGCCGCGGGCGTCGTTATGCTGAATGCGATACCCAAAGAACACACGCTTGGTGCCGTCATCCATGCGTACCGGAATCATGAACTTGTATTCGCGCATCGGCCAGCGCAACATTTCACGCACTTCGGGGTCCAGGTTCAGCAACTCCGCGACGTGGTCGAATTGTTGTTGCGCCATGTGGAAAGCATTGATTTGCTCGGTCATACGTTTGGTCTCCTTGTTACACAACAAAGATAGCCCCCGTTACTTGGATACGGGGGCATGGGGATTAGGGGAAATGGGTACAGGTACAGGGCAGCCACAGGCCAAAAGGCCCTGCTGAGAAAGAAAACATTGCAAATGGTGCTGCCGCTGTGTCCACATCATGGTTTGGAACCGTTTTCTGAGATTGCGCCCTAACTCTAACAAAGGTCGGGCAAACCGTCAAGTGTCAGGTGTCAGGTGACAAGTGTCAGGTGTCAGAATGTTCGAGGGATTCCGAAAGCAAACGACGCAAGATTTGCGGGTCGGCGCGCCCTTTGAGTTCACGCATGGCCTGCCCAAAGAACCAGTTGAACAGGGTTTCTTTGCCGGCGTGATATGCAGCGACTTGCTGAGGGTGTGCCGCCAGCACGTTTTCCAGCACAGCGCGCAAGGCATCTTCATCGGATATTTGCTGCAGGCCGCGGCGTGCGACGATGCTTTGGGCACTTTCGCCGCTGCGCACCATCTCTGCCAGCACACTCTTGGCAGTATTGGGATTAATCACCCCATTGGCGACCATATCCAGCAAGGCGGCGAAGTCTCTTGGGGCAAGGGCATCCAGCGATTGCCCATTCAACAAAGAAAACAATACCCCACACAGCCAATTGGCAGCGGCGCGCGGCGGCATGCAGGTTGCTGCCGCCAGGGCTTCGTAATAATCGGCTGTGGCAGGGGTTTCTACCAGCAAGGCGATTGTTTCCGCGGGCAGGTCATACTGTCTGGCGAAGCGTTGGGCTTTGGCTTGCGGCAACTCCGGCAAGGAGGCGCGCACCTGCTCCACCCAGGCGGAATCTACCACCAGAGGCGGCAAATCCGGTTCCGGGAAGTAGCGGTAATCGTGCGCCTCTTCCTTGCTGCGCTGCACCACCGTTTGCTGGGTGTTCTCGTCCCAGCCGACGGTTTGCTGTGCCACCACGCCTCCGTTGCGCAAAATTTCGCTCTGGCGGGCAATTTCGTAGTCAATGGCACGTTCCAGGGCGCGAAAACTGTTCAGGTTTTTGATTTCCACGCGGTTTCCCAACCAGGTTTCCCCCGCCGGGCGCACGGAGACGTTTGCCTCGAAGCGGATGACACCTTTTTGCATATCGCCGCTGTTCACACCCAAATAGCGCAGGATGCGCCGCAGCGTCTCGCCGTAGGCGCGCGCTTCGGCGGCAGAACGCATATCCGGCTCGGAAACGATTTCCAGGAGCGCCACGCCAGAACGGTTGAGGTCCACCAGGGAACAGGTCTCTCCGGTCTCCGGGTCACGCACATGGGTGAGTTTGCCGGTATCCTCCTCCAGATGGACGCGGCGCACCCGCACGGTGCGCCGCCCCTGGGGGGTGGCAATCTCCAGGCGTCCTTCTTCCGCCAGGGGATGTTCGTATTGCGAAATCTGGTACCCCTTGGGCAGGTCAGGGTAGAAGTAGTTTTTGCGGGCGAAGATGCTCTTTTCCGCGATACGGCACTCCAGCGCCAGCGCCACACGCAGCGCAAACGCCACGGCCTGTTCATTGACAACCGGCAGAACACCGGGCATGCCAGTACACACGGGGCAGACCGCTGTGTTTGGCTCCGCTGTGAGCACATCTACTACCGGACAGGCGCAAAACATCTTAGAGGCTGTTTCCATCTCGGCATGCACTTCCAGGCCGATGACAGCCTCAAAGGCAGTATCATGTTTTTCAGGGCGCATAGACCACCACGTCATCGAAGGCGATTTCCACGCCGCCGGTATTCCATGTGCCTGCTACCAGACCGATGTCCCCAGAAGCAAACGAGGAATCCTGCACCTCAGCAATCACCACATCGTTGACAGCCAGGGTGAGGGTGTTGCCAATGCAGGCGGCTTCGATTTGCACCGGGCTGCCATCGGTGGGAATGGCATCGGAAGGCGCCCAATCCACCAGAGAGACGTATTCGCCGGCCTCTTGTTTCCAGATGGCGTAATACCCGTCTTCGGAAATTTCCAGGGCGTAGAAGTTATCGGCATCCTGGTAGCGGCAGAAAACACCAAAATCGGCATCCCCCACCGGCTGCACAGGCTGCGCCTGGACTGTGATGAGCACATCATCAAACGATTCGCCGGGGTTTCCCCACACGTAGTATTTGGTGGAATCCACCTGGACGTGGTACTGGCCGCCTTCGTAAAACGTGGCGCCGTTATCGCTCTCGAAGGTATCCCACACGCCGGGGGAAGAGAAATCATCCTCGAAAACGACACCGCCGCTGGCAGGCATGCTGCCGGAGGGCGTCGGGGCAGGGGATTCGCCGCCAACGATGTTGGTTTCCCCGCGCATAGCGGCCTCGATGAGCGGACGCGCCAGATTCACCGGGCGCAGGGCATTGATGAAGCCCCCCGTGGGTACGCAATCGTCGTTCTCATCGATAATTCCATCCCGATTGGTATCGGCCAGAATACGGCAGTCCACGTACTGGTCATCGCCGCCATACCCCAACTGGGTGGGAACGCCAATCAGGTAGCCGCGTGCGTTGGCAGCCAGGCCGCCGCTGTTGCCGCCCGCGATGGTGGCCGAGGTCTTGATGAAAGCCCGGTTGCCGCGTCCGCTCTCTGCGGTGAAGCCGCTCACCTCGCCGCGGGTGAGGGTAATCGTCTCGCCGCCGATGCCGGGGTATCCCAGGATGGTGATGGGGTCCCCCAGGTTGAGTTCATCGGAGTTGCCCAGCGGGACATAGGGCAGATGCAAACTGGCCGTATCCACAGGATTGCCGTCCAGGTCGGTGGTGATGCGCAGCACGGCGATATCCAGGTCGGCATCGGCCTGAAGCACTTCGGCGTAGTAGCGCGGCTCTGGCGGCTTATCCTGGCTGGTGGTCATGGCGATTTTCAGCCCTTCGACGTGGTAATACTTATCGGAAAGGGCAACGTGGGCATTGGTGAGAATCAGCCCATCGGGCGTAAGGATGGTGCCAGAGCCGCTCCAGCCTTCCTCCAGGTTGCCGTCTACATCCACCATGGCGATGATTTGCACCACGGCTTCGTACGGGACCTCGCCCAGCGGAGCGTCAACAGGCAGTGTAGAAACCGGCTCGGTAGCCTGCGCCACAGGCTGTTGCGGTGAGGGGGAGGCCTCTCCTGCCGGCGCGCCGGGCTGGATGAGGACGCGCATTTGCTGCTCAACGTAGGTACGGGCGAATTCCACCCCCAGCGGGGCGACGTAATCCCCTTCCTGCACAGCGCGCAAGCGCACGACGACCACGCTCTCCCCTTTTGGCGGCACCTTCAGGTTGTATTGCAGCACCAACCCCTGCGGGGTTTTATCCACCGCAAGCGGTTTGGGAGTGATTTCCATGACCTCCACAGCGTGCGCCAGTTGCACAGGCACGTGGATGGCATCTACCGGCAAGGGGCGGTTGCGCGGGTTTTTGAGCACCACGCGCACCTGGAATGGCTGTCCGGCCTGGACGGTGGATGGCTGCACACGGATGAGCACTTCCCCGCGGCTATTCGCTCCGATGATGGAAAGTGCACCAAAGAGCGCCCCTCCAAGGCACAGCAGCACGACTATTGCAATGCCTCCGATTGTCAGACAGGAACGCAGGGAACGCTTCCTGGGGATTTCCTGCGCCTCCAGGGGCTGAGAGTGCACCTCCGAGGGCGTGGAAACGGCCTGCCTTTGGGGTGGCGCGGTCACCTGAGGGGGAGCAACCACCTGCGGGGGGATGGTTTCCTCCACCAGGGAATGGCTGCGCTCTGTGGGGTATGCAGACACGATGGCGCGCAAGTCGGCCGCCAGGTCGCCTGCAGTCTGGTAACGGGCATCGGGGTACTTGGCCAGCGCTTTGTTGAGGATATCCAGCATGGCTTCGGGCACATCGGGCGCCAGTTCCCGGATATCAGGCACCGGTTCTTCCAGGTGCATGCGCATCACCGTCATGGCCGATTCGGCATCGAAGGGCGGTTTGCCGCTCAACATTTCGAACAGGATGACGCCCAGGGAGTAGATGTCGGTGCGGTGGTCTACAGAGTCCCCGCGCACCTGTTCGGGAGACATGTACAACGCCGTGCCCAGTACCGTACCGGTAGCCGTATGCCGCTGTTCCCCCACGATTTTGACGATGCCGAAATCCATCAGCACGGCCCGGTTTTCGGGGGTAATCATCACGTTGGCAGGCTTGAGGTCGCGGTGGATGACGCCCATCTGGTGAGCATAGTCCACGGCTTCGCAGATTTGCGCGCCGATTTTTATCACCTCTTCCAACGGCATGCGGCGCTCTTCCTCGTTGAGACGCTGCAGCCGTTGTTGCAGGGTTTCTCCGCGCAGGTATTCCAACACCATGAAGTACACATCGGCATCGTGGTCGAAATCGAAGACTTCGACGATGTTGGGATGCCGCAAACGCGCCACCGCGGCCGCCTCGTCTTCGAAGCGGCGCACAAATTCCGGCTCGCCGGAGAGATGCTGGTGAATCAACTTCACCGCCACTTCGCGGCGCAGGTTGGGGTCGTAGGCTTTGTAGACGGACGACATGCCGCCTTGTCCCAACAGGGATTCAATTTGATAGCGGTCTTTGAGTTTTTGTCCAATCCAGGATGGGTGGTTCATGGGGGAATACCTGCCTTGAGAGGATTTCAGGGATGGGGTCATCCATGCCGCTGCATGAAGCGTGCAATGCGATTGAGGGCTTCTTCAATCTGGTCGTAGGCAGTGGCGTAAGAACAGCGTACAAAACCTTCGCCGCCAGGGCCGAAGGCAGAGCCGGGCACAACAGCAACCCGCTCTTCTTCCAGGAGGCGCTGGGCAAAGGTTTCATCATCCATGCCGCTGACGGTGATGTTGGGGAAGGCGTAGAAGGCGCCGCGCGGGTCTACGGTGGTCAGGCCGAGTTCGTTCAGGCCGCCAACGATGAGTTTGCGGCGGCGGTTGTATTCGGCGCGCATGGCATCCACGTGTGGCTGCCCGTTGCGCAGGGCTTCCAGGGCCGCGTATTGTGCGATGGTGGGCGCAGACATGATGGTGTACTGATGAATGCGCACCAGGCCGCTCAGGATGTCCGCCGGCGCGGCCGCATAGCCAATGCGCCAGCCGGTCATGGCATAGTCCTTGGAGAAGCCGCCCAGCGTAATGGTGCGCTTCTTCATGCCGGGCAGGGAGGCAAAACACACATGCGGCACGCCATACACCAGTTGGTCGTAAATTTCATCCGAGATGACGACCAGGTCATGCGCTTCGGCGATACGCGCCACCTCCAGCAGGGCTTCGCGCGAGGCTACCGCGCCGGTGGGGTTGTTGGGGTATCCAATCAAAATGGCTTTGGTCTTCTCGGTGATGGCGGCCTCCAGCGCCGCGGGGTCTACCTGAAAACCGTTTTCGGCGCTCAACGGAACTTCTACAGGCACCCCGCCCGCCAGGATGACTTCCGCCTGGTAAGAGACGAAGCACGGAGTAGGAATGACCACTTCCTCTCCGTGGTTGAGCACTGCGGTCATCGCCAGGTACAGGGCTTCGGAAACGCCCACCGAGACCATGATTTCGTGTACCGGGTCGTAGTGTACGCCGTAGAGAGCCTGCAGGTGTTCGCTGATTGCCTCGCGCAAGGCCAACACCCCCGCGTTGGAGGTGTAATGCGTTTGCCCCTCTTGCAGCGAGCGGATGCCGGCCTGCACAATGGGCGCAGGGGTATCGAAATCCGGTTCACCGATGCCAAGCGAAATGACATCGTCCATGGTAGCAACGATATCGAAAAATTTGCGAATACCAGAGGGTTTGAGACCGGCAACGTGCCGGGCAACGTAGGGACTTGCGGGCATGGGGACTCCTTGAAAAACTAAAGGGATGGCAACTACTCAGATATTCCTGTTTTTTGCTATCCGGCGGTTGGAAACCGCGGCGACGATTGCAAAACCTGCCTTCGCAGGTTAGAAATTAGGCGCCGAAGGGCGACTTCGCGGGCGTTGCTGCGACTTCAGTCGCCGGGGCTGAGTAGTTACAAGGGATGAAAAATTATGCTTTTTCTGGCAGCATGGCAATCAATTGCCATGTATCGTCCTGAAAAACGTACCGCAACTCGAAACGGGCGTCATCCACGCATAACACGCGAAAATGGTGTGCTTCTGGTGTGCGCCACTCGGACAGGGTTTTCTTCACTGTGTATTCCTGTCCTTCCCACCGAAAACTCCGGGGGCGTTCCGGGTAGCGAAAACCGGCATAACTTCGTACCTGAAGCATGGTCACATTTCCTGTTTTGTGTTATCTCCGAGAATCAAGGCGCTGGCGCGCCCTGCAACGTGTGCATTCTGCCCAATGAGCGAATCGGTGAGCACAACGTCCTGCAAAATCGTTCCGGCCTCCACAATGCTGTTGCGCAGCACAGCGTTCTGCACATCACACCCGGCGCCAATGGAGACAAAGGGGCCAATAACCGATGAGCGCACCTGCGCCGCAGGATGGATGTACACCGGAGGGATGATTGCCACGCCGGGACGTATGGCCGTTGCGCTGTTATCGCGCCCATGTTCCAGCAGGTAGGCATTGGTTTCCAGCATGGTTTGCGGCACACCGGCATCCAGCCACACGTCAACGTGCTGGGTGCGCATGCGCAGGCCGTCTTCCAGCATCAAATTGATGGCATCCGCCAGGAAGTACTCACCCTTGAGTTGCAGGTCGCGACGCATTTGCTCTTCGATAGCGGCAATCAACCGCAGCGAATCTTCAAAGTAGTAGAACCCCACCACAGCCTGACGGTTCTCCATGCTTTGCGGTTTTTCTACCAGACGCTGAACGCGCCCCTGCGCATCGGTCACCGCCACACCAAAGCGCCGCGGGTCGGGGACTTCCTTGACCCAGGCTACAGCCTGGGCTTCCTCCTGTGCCAGAAAACCCAGGTCGCTCTCGATAAGCGTATCGGCGAAAATCATCAACATCGGGCCGCCCAGGTGCTCCTTTGCCAGGTAAATGGCGTGCGATTGCCCGCGCATTTCCGCCTGTTCCACGTAATGCACTTTGAGATGCGGGTAATTTTCCTGCATGTAGGGAGCAAATTGCTCACCGAGGTACCCCACAATGAAAATGAATTCCACATTTTGCGGGTCGGGCAGGGTTTGGAGCATATCCAGCACGTGCGCCAGGACGGCCTTATCGGCCAGAGTAAGCAGGGCTTTGGGACGGCTCCAGGTCAGCGGGCGTAACCGGCTGCCAAAGCCAGCCATGGGAATCACCACTTTCAGCGTCTGGTCAGACATCAGCGTTTCTCCTCAACGTCCATGTGTATCTTCTTTTTCTTGCGGCTTCTTTTAGCAGGCTGCGAAGCATCTTCCTTCGGCGGGGACGAGAAAGGTATCATGAGCAAGAACCCCAGGCCAATGACGGCCTCGCCAATCAGCACACCGGTTTCCTGCCAGGCGCCAAAGTAGGGCACCTGCGGCAGGGGTTGGGTGCCAAAGCCGAAGATATCGGCCATGCCCGAAGCAAAGGCAATCACGTATCCGGTGCTTACCAGGCGCAAGCCGATATCGGCGGCAATGGAAAGTTCCCGGCCGCGCCAGAAGGACATCAGGGCAATGTAGCCTCCCAAACAGATGACCGCCAGCCCAACGAGAAAAACGGCGATTTGCAAAAAGCCCACCGGCGGACTGCGGTCGAGGCCGTAGGTATCCGGTGCAGCCCCCAACACAAAGAGCAGAAAACCAATGACGGTGACTATCAACCCCAGTCGCAGGCGATGGGTGTATTGCTGGTTACTCATCTCTGCCACCCCCGTCGCAGGCAATCGAGCCAGTTGCGATGAAAAATTGCTGCGATATCGCTCTGGGCGTATCCCATTGCTTCCAGCAGCGGAATCAGGCGCTGCATATCGGCGATGGTATCTATCTCGTGCGGCACGGCCTGCACCCCAAAGCCGCCATCGAAATCGGTGCCCAGCGCCACGTGCCGGGCATCGCCAGCCCGCTGGCAGATGTAATCAATTTGTTCAGCCACCTTACGCAGGCCAACGCGCCCCTTTTGTTGGTGCTGCCGCCATTCCGGGTCGAGAAAAACGTTAGCCGGCACAACGCCAATCACGGCCTCCCGTGCTATCAGGCCGTCAATCAGGCGGTCGGTAAGGTGCCGGTTGCTTTTCACGCCTGGAAGCATTGCCAGGGCATTGGCATGCGAGGCAATCAGCGTACCTTCGTAAAAATCCAGTGCCTGCAAGGCGGCCTGCTCATCCATGTGGCTGAGGTCCAGGATGAAGCCACGCTCAGCCATAGCGCGCAACAGGGCATACCCTTCAGGGGTAAGCGGGCCGGGTTCCCGCGTCCCCCCGCAAAACCGTGTCCCTGCCCAGGCAGGGCCGATGATGCGCAACCCCGCCTGCCACCAGTCATCCAGTTCATCGGGATGGCGGATGCCTTCGGCGTTTTCCATGAGGGGAATCAGCCCGACGGGATTGCCCTGCCCTTCGAGGGCCGCGCGGTAAGCGGATTCGCCCGCGGGGGGCGCGGCATCCAGGGGCTGCCACACCGCCAAAAGGGAATCCAGTTCCTCCAGGCTGCCAATCAGGCGAAATTTTTGCGGATGCGTCTCCACCAATTGATGATAGGCATCCAGTTGCATACGTGTGAAACGGTGGGCTTCGGCAATCGTCTCGTAACTGAGTTTGTCCCACGCGCCCAGCGCACGGCGTTTTGGGCCGATATAGAGCGTGGCAAAAATCAAGCCAACCTGTCCTTGCTGGTAATCAGGCCAGCCCAGCAAGGTATCGCCGTTGCGCTCTACGGTGGGCGTACCGGCTTCCAGACGACGCGTGGCAGCCGCGGGACGGCTGTAATCGCGCCCAAACGTAAGCATATTCCAGGCTAAATCTTGATGGGCATCAACCAGAAACACGGTCGGCTCCTTGTTGCAAACGGCGAGCAATCTGGCGGTCTACCTTCCCCATGGGGAAGTCATCCAGGGCTTGTGGTTTCTGCCAGGTGATGGCGGTGTGTTCCAGCGCTGCGGGAGGAGGACTGTGGGGGTGCAGCCGGCAGGTGTAAGCCCGTAAAGTGATGCTGAAATGGGTGAAGGCATGCCGGTAAGTGCCAAGGTAGGTCTCGACTTCGATATCTGCACCCAATTCTTCCCGGATTTCGCGCTGCAGGGCTGCCGGAAAGGTTTCGCCAGGCTGCACTTTGCCTCCGGGAAACTCCCAAAGGCCGCCCAGCAAGCCATTTTCTGGGCGGCGGGCAAGTAACACCTGCCCATTCCGCCAGATGACGGCAGCCACTACCTTGTAATGCGGGCGAGGCTTTTTTTGCGCCTTTACAGGGCGCTGGTTTTGCACGCCGCGGCGGCGAGCCAGACAGAGGGCTTTCAAAGGGCAGGCAGCGCAAGAGGGGATGCGCGGTGTACACACCAGCGCCCCCAAATCCATCAGCGCCTGGTTGTACTCTCCGGCGCGGCCGGAAGGCAAATGTGCCGCGGCCAGGGAACGCAGGCGTTCTTCGGTGGCAGCCTGCCCCAGGGGGGTATCCACATCAAAGAGACGGGCAAAGACGCGGCGCAGGTTGGCATCCATCGCCGGGATATCCTGTCCAAAAGCGATGGAAAGAATGGCCGCGGCGGTGTATTCGCCAATGCCCGGCAATTGCAATAAGGCACGCCGGTCGGCAGGTAAGCGCCCGCTATGGTGCTGCACGATGAGGCGGGCAGCGCGGTGCAGGTTACGGGCACGGCTATAGTAGCCAAGGCCTTCCCAGGCGTTCAGCACATCCTGCTGCCCGGCTTCCGCCAGCGCATACACATCGGGGAAGAGGCGCATCCAGCGGGTATAGTACGGCAGCACAGTATCCACGCGCGTCTGCTGGAGCATGATTTCGGAAACCCAGACCGCATACGGGGTAGGGTTTTCTCTCCAGGGCAGGTGGCGGGCAGCCTGGGAAAACCAGGCCAACAGGGGCGGGGCCAGGGGATTGGGTTGCTGTGTCAAAGGATTGCGCTTCCAAAGGAGAGCAGAAAGGTACCGTTAAAATTTTGGGAAAACGGTTTATCGAATAGGTGATTCACCAAAAGCCGATGCCAGGGGCATGGGAGGAGTGGCAGGTACACCCAGGGACGCGCCCACCAGAGCGGCGTGACTCCATGCACCGGACACGTCACAACTGGAAGCCGCGGCGCGCGGATACGATTTTGTATTGAAAACGTTCCACGTATTCGTTCAAATTTTCGATGAGCGTGTCCCATTGGCTGGAAGCCAGGATGCGCGTCAAATCGTCGCGCGTGGGAGCCAGCACACCAGCCATGATTTGCGGATGGCGTTCTGTGCCATACATGGTGTACCAGGCATCGCTTGGTTCCAGACCCAGGCGTTGCAGTCCTGGCATGAATTCACGCACGACAAATTCAAAGTAATCCTGCTCACGCCCGGGTCGAATATCCCAGGTCATCAACAATTTCACGGCCATGAAAGCCTCTCCACAAAATGCATTATCATGCCAGGCGCGGTTCGAGCACCACGACCTGGGTTTCATCAGGCAGGCGATTAGGCTTTACCTGTAAACTGGCAGCCTGCTCTACATTGGTTACACCCATTTCCTTGAGGAATTTCTCCAGAGGTAACAGGTCAAGGGGAGAATGCGGGGTGCGATAGTGCATGGGGATGACGATGTTCGGTTCAAGCAGACCAATCACTTCAACCGCCTGGGCCGGCTTGAGCGCCCCTCCACCTCCGACGGGGACCAGCGCAACGTTGACTTCGCCCAGGGCTTCGATTTCGCTTTGGCTGGGAACGCGTCGCAGGTCACCCAGATGCAGAATTGTGAGAGGGTCAAAATCCAATAGGTAGAGCGTGTTCTTGGGTTCGTCAGACTTTCGTTTGCGTCCGTTGGTATTGAAACCTGTGATGAAAACGCCGCCGATTTCATACTCTCCAGGGCCATCCAGCACGTGCTTGACGCCTTTGACGGCCGGAAGGTAACTGTGTCCGGGCGCCTGATGGCTTAGGGTAACGATGTCGGCGCGCAGTTTGAGGGGGGCATACCCCACGGCTTCGTGGTCGTAGGGGTCACAGACCACCGCGGCCATGCCGCGTTCTACCATACGAAAGCATGAATGTCCATACCAGGTAATTTCCATGTAGCCTCCTGTGTTTTTTCAGCCTGATTATACTTCATTCCCTCTCAGGCTGTTGATAGCAGGGCGTTAATTTCCTGTCCAGTACTGGCGGAGGTATCATGCACGCTGCCAAAGCAAACCCTCCTCTGCCCAGAGAACGTATCAGCACATCGGCGTTCATTGGACATCGGCAGGGCAACTGCCTGCCAGTTACCCCCCCCGTTGCATAAGCGGGACGCAGATGGCGCGATGGGCGTTGGTTTTTGCGGAGAATCCGCGTTCATCACAACCAAAACTGCCGCGGAAACAGATTTCCCAACGGCCTTTTTGCACGCCTCGGCACGGTGCCCCACAACGGCAATACTCAAGGTATACTACCAGTATGGTACAGAGTCATACAAGCGGAAAAGGGCAGGTGGAATCCTCCCCCAACGGCTGGAAACTCACACTTTTCCCCCAGGAAAGCGGGTACGCCCTGGCGCAAGTGGATGATTACACTGGCCTGCCACGGAGCGCCTTTCCGCATCATGCCGGGATACGCCTCCAGGTACGCATGCAGGCTTCGCGGGCACACATTCCCGGCACCTGGGGCTTTGGGTTGTGGAATGACCCTTTCAGTCTCTCGCTGGGTTTTGGAGGCGGCACACGCCGTCTGCCGGCGCTGCCCAACGCCGCCTGGTTTTTCTTCGCCTCGCCCCAAAACCATCTTTCGTTTCGGGATGACCAACCGGGCTGCGGGGCGCTGGCATCGGCCTTTTCTTCCCCAGGACTGCCTCCGCTCCTCCTGGGTGCCGCCATCCCCGCCCTGGGAGCGGCGCTATGGCGCCCTGCGGGGCGCGCCTTGCGCCATCTGGCAGGGCGCGTCATTCAGCAGGATAACCACACCCTGGAAATAGACGTCACACAAGAGCACCTGTACGCCCTGCACTGGCATGCCGGGGGTATCTCATGGGAAGTAGACGGGAAGCAGGTACACCATAGCACATGCAGCCCCCGCCCCCCTCTGGGGCTGGTGCTTTGGGTGGACAATCAGTATGCAGCCTGGAGGCCGGATGGGCGCATACAATTTGGGGTGTTACCGGTTACAGATGTACTGGAAATCCGTATTTGTGATTTTTTACTCACACATGATTGACAACTTACGAGGTATTGTGTAGAATGTGGGGCGCACTGGCCGAGATAGCTCAGTTGGTAGAGCACGCGACTGAAAATCGCGGTGTCGCCAGTTCGATTCTGGCTCTCGGCACTCCCGGCCTGGAGCAAACAGGCCGATTTTGCGGGCGTGGTTCAGTTGGTAGAACGTCTCCTTGCCAAGGAGAAGGTCGTGGGTTCGAGTCCCATCGCCCGCTCAACATTGCAAGCCGCAGGGTGCGCCCAGAGCGCCCATCTGCTGGCAGGCAATGTGGCGACGTGGCCAAGTTGGTAAGGCAAGGGTCTGCAAAACCCTGATCACGGGTTCGAGTCCCGTCGTCGCCTCTCACGAAAAGCGCCCCTCCTTCGAGGGGCGCTTTTTTTTAGGTAACTGCTCCCCCCGCCGGGGAATCAATTCTCCGGCGGAGAACACCAAAGTCGGGTAAACCCGACTGCCTGGCGCCAGCCGGATTGCTCCGGCTTTAGAACCTATCCGAAAATGCACCGTAAGACAACTGCTTGCCAGTTGTCCCCCCACTGCATAAGTGGGACGCGGATGGCGCGGCCGTACGCGGATTTTCATTGGCCTCTGAACCTATCCGAAAATGCACCGTAGTTGTCACTGCAAAGCGGCATAACCGCCACCTGCCCTGGGTATCGTCCGATGATGTTCGCAAAAGCAAATATTTTTCGGGCAGGTACTTTATGCCTGCCTCCCCATCGAACAAAGCGGAGAAGCCCGGAGCGCGTTACAACACCATCCAGACAGCCGTCAAGAGCGCCATGACGGCCCCTACCCATGCCGCAGCCCCCCACCAGGTACGTTCATCACGCACATCTTGCAATACCTCCCCAAAAGGCGTGGGCACCACTTTGAATACCGGACTGGCGAACCAGGCGTACGCCCCTCCCCCCAGGAAACCGCCCAAATGCCCCCAGTTATCAATGCCAGGGGATAAACCAATCAAAAAATTGAGTATCGCCAGCCGCATCATGCTTCCAATAGCCTGATTTGGGTTTGGAAAGAGAAAGCGATTTTGATACACCAGAATGGCCTGTGCGGCAATCAATCCGAAGATAGCCGTAGAGGCGCCCAACGAAGGTTCCGGCGTGAGGTACAGAGACAACAGATTCCCGCCAAAACCAGCCAGCAGGTACAGCAGCAGAAAGCGCACATGCCCCAGAAAACGTTCCAGGGAAGGCCCCAGGACATACAAAGCATACATGTTGAAGCCAATGTGCCATATTCCGCCATGCAAGAAGAGGGGAGTAAGCAGCCGCCACACCTGCCCCTCAGCAATGAATTGCCCGTACTTTACGCCGTAAGCAACCGGTAAATCCACACCAAACAAGAACTGGCTGAGCATCTGCAACAGATAAACCAGCACAGTAAGGGCCATTATCGCATAGACCACATAAGGCGGCGCAGCGGGCAGACGCACCCGAATCACCCGCGGAGCAGTGGAATCTGCCGAGGGGGACGCAGGAGGCACCCCAGGCGGGAATTTTGGCTCAGGGGTTTCAGAGGAGACGGTCATAATGTCACTTTCCGCTGTTGTACGCGATGGTGTTCGGCATGAATAATGGAAAGGATGGTGTCCACTGCCTCATCCAACTGGTCTTCCGGGTTGGTCACCACGTAATCGAACTCCACGATGCGCTGCATTTCCTTACGGGCGGTAGCAATGCGCAACTTCAAGCCTTCGGGCGTCTCGGTTTTGCGCGCCGTAAGGCGAGTAACCAGTTCTTCCTCATTGCCTGTGGTCAGGAAAATCAAGACTGCATCAGGGCACAGGGAGCGAATAGTGGCTGCGCCTTGTACGTCTATGCGCATTATGACATCCTTGCCGCTTGCCAGCGCCTCGCGTACCTGCGCCTTGGGAATCCCCTTGTAGTCGTTGTACACAATGGCATATTCCAGCAATTCGTTCTGCTCAATCATCTCCGCAAATTCATCATGGGAGACAAAGAAATAATCCACGCCATGCCTTTCATTGGCACGCGGAGGACGTGTGGTGGCGGTAACTACAAAGTGAAACGGCAGAGAGCGCTCTTTCATGCGCTGGATAACCGTATCCTTCCCCACACCAGAAGGCCCGGAAATCACGATGAGCAAGGGTTCAGATTTATGGGTTCCAAAAATATCCTGGTCGTGTGCCATGAGTACCTCGAGTGAGTATAATTCAATAACCTGATAGTCAAAAACTGCTTCCTGGACAACTTTGCATGGAGGTGCCTATGCCAACATATGAATACCGCTGCCTGGAATGCAAACGTCGCTTTGAGATTTTCATGACCTACGCCGAGTACGGCACCCGTGAGGTACACTGTCCCCATTGCCAGAGCACACAGGTACAGCGCCGCATTGGACGGGTGCGCATTGCCCGCTCAGAGGAATCGCGTCTCGAAAATCTGGCCGACCCCGCGGCACTCGAAGGGCTGGAGGATGACCCCAAAGCGCTGGGACGCATGATGCGTAAAATGAGCCAGGAACTTGGCGAAGACATCGGCCCCGAATTCGACGAAGTGGTGGACAGACTGGAAGCAGGGCAAAGCCCGGAAGAAATTGAAGCCTCCTTGCCAGAACTGGCAGAGAGCGACGATGTTTAGGCTTCCGCGGGGCAACTTTCCTTACGAAGGTTGCCCCGCTTTTTCAGCCATTGCTATCCCGCGCTATCTCCACGCTGGCAAGGCGCTCGGTCACTGCGGCGCGGATATCCTGCTGCACCTGCTCTGGAGAGCGGCTGGCATCTACGATAACCCAGCGGCCAGCATCCTGACGTGCCAGCGCATGGTACCCCATGCGCACCCGACGGTGAAATTCCAGAGCATAAGCATCCAGGCGGTTCCAGTCGCCGCCGCGGGCGCGCCGTTCCAGCCCAACTTCCACATCCAAATCCAGTAAAAATGTCAGGTGGGGGAAGACGCCATCCGTAGCGAACAGCAAAAGATTTTGCAAAACATCCAGATTTACGCCATGCCCATAGCCTTGATAGGCCAGGGTGGAATCGGCATACCGGTCGCACAACACAATGCCACCGCGCGCCAGGTGCGGCCGAATGACCTGTTCCACCAGTTGCGCACGCGAGGCCAGAAAGAGCAAAATTTCGGTGCGCGGGTGCATGGCCGTGTTCTCCAGGTCACTCAACACGGCGCGAATCTGGTCGCCGATAGGGGTGCCTCCCGGCTCGCGGGTGGTCAATACGTCATACCCCTGCCGGCGCAAGAAATCTGCCAGCAGGGGTACCTGAGTGGTCTTGCCGCTGCCTTCCGGGCCCTCGAAGGTGATGAACAGTCCGCCCACGGCTACTCCCGATATACCCGCACGCGGCGGTATGGCTCTCGTCCATAAGAATGGGATACGAGGTGGGCATCGCGCACCATTTCATGCTGCAAACGGCGGATGTACGCCGAGGCTGGCGGCAAATCCACCCACCGTTCCCCATTCAGCACGGCGGCAATGGCGGCCTGAGTATCTTCCAGTGCGCGGTCAACATCCCGGTCCGTATGCTCTTCTGCCGAGATGGCGAAGATATCGCTCAGGAAGTGCATCAACTGATTGACGGTGTTGGAGCGTAACACGTACACGGGCACACCGCTTTGCTCGGCATCCATCACCGTGCGCTGGCGCTTGCGGTAGTATGTGCGCAGGGTAACCAGGGCATCAGCCTGGCTGAGGTCATTCACCAGCACGATGGGAACGCCCAGTTTTCGGGCAGCCTGCATCAAGCGATTACGGGCAACACCGTAAGGGAAGATGCGCTTCGCCCGCAGGCGCGCCCCGCCTTCCGGGTGGGTCTCCTGCTTTTGGGGAGGGGCAGCCACCCCGGAGGAGGCGGGCTGGTCGCCGCTTCCAAATTGACGGCGCAGCCCCTGGGAGGCGGCACGTTCTTTGGGGGCACGCGGCGCCGGTTGTTTTTCCACGTGAATTTCACCGTTTTCATCCCGGTAGCGCAATTCCGGCGGTAAGGGGTAGCCGCGCAACAACGAATCCACGGCCGCAGCCACATCGGGATGCACCGCCAGACGGTCGCGGGTCTGGATTTCGATGAGCACGTCGAAGGTGGGCAACGAGCGGCGCTCCAGGACGGTCTTTTGGGTACGCCGACGGCGGGCTTCCTCATCCGAAAGGGTCACCGATTCGATGCCCCCTACCAGGTCGGAGAGAGTCGGGTTGAGAAGCAGGTTTTCCAGCGTGTTGCCGTGGGCGGTGCCAATCAGTTGGACGCCCCGCTCGGCAATGGTGCGCGCCGCCAGGGCTTCCAGTTCGCGCCCGATTTCGTCGATGACAATCACTTCGGGGTTGTGGTTTTCCACGGCCTCAATCATGACTTCGTGCTGCAAGGCGGGAGTGGAAACCTGCATACGCCGTGCTTTACCCACCGCGGGATGCGGCACATCCCCATCGCCACCGATTTCGTTGGAGGTATCTACGATGACGACGCGCTTGTTTTCTGCCAGGATGCGGGCAGCCTCGCGCAGCAACGTGGTTTTCCCCACCCCTGGACGCCCCAGCAAAAGGACGCTCTTCCCGCTCTCGATGAGGTCCTGGATGATATCCAGCGTGCCGTAAACGGCGCGCCCCACCCGGCAGGTCAGGCCCACGACATCGCCCTTGCGGTTACGGATGGCGGCGATGCGGTGCAGGGTGCGTTCCAGGCCGGCACGGTTATCGTCATCGAAATCGCCAATGCGCTGCACCACGAAATCGATATCTGCGCGCGTCACCTCCACATCCAGCAGTTCTTTTTCTCCGTGGGTGAAACGAGCCGTGGGGATACGTCCCAAATCGAGGATGATTTCAAGCAGGTTATCGCTATCATCGGCCTCACGCACCGCTCTGGCAATGGCAGGGGGCAAGACGCCCAGGAGTGCGTCGAGGTCATCGGTAATTTTTCTTTTGGTCATCATGAACAAGAACTCAATCAGGCGGGTTGTTTCCGCCAAAGAAGCGACTCACAAAGCCAGCAAGCCGCTGCGACGCGCCAGGGAAAGAGCGCCGGTATCACGCGCTTTCAGCGGCGAGGTGGTTAGAGGTTTGATAAGCAGGGTTTGCAGCGGCCCAACGGATGCGCCCAGGTCGAGCAGCAGGCTGTCCAGCCATTGCTGGTCGGTGCGCACGCACACGTAGAGAGGCCTGCCACGCGAGAGAGAAATCTCCGCCAACATGGCAAGCGCGTTTTCTACGGTCGGGGCACTCATTTCGGGCTGCAAGAGGGGCTGCGCCACGACGCCAGCCAGCCCATAGCGCAACGCCACATACCCCAGGATGGCATCCCCGCGGGCGAAGACCAATCCACTGGGGACGCTGGGCAGGGCAGGGAAGATGCGCAACGTCGCGGCAGGCGTGATACGTTTGTAGAGCCGCTGAATGCCGGGGAGGTCTGCGGCATGTGCCATGCGCCAGCGGCCTCCGCTGTGGTTTCCGGGGACGCCGGTTTTGGGCAGTTTCCAGATGCGCTGCTCTCCATAGGCCTGGAAACCACACTCCATCAGCGATGGCAAGACGGAAGAATCCGTTTCGATTTCCGCCAACAAACGCAAGGCATGGTGTGCAGCAGCCTGTTGGGCAAGCAGCCGCAAGAGGGGGATGAGCCACTCCGGGCGCGCCAGACGCGCGGGGGTGAGGAAAGTCAGCGAGGCGGCATCTCTTTCGGAATGGTGCATCACCTGCCCAATCAAGCGCAAGCGAGGGTGCTTTGCGTGTTGCGCTACGGCAGTGAAGATGCCCACCCCAGGGAGCACACTGGAAAGCATCGCCCCCACGACCTGCAGGGAGCCGCGCGTCAAGACCAGCCCTTTGTCCAGGAAAAGCGTTTTGGAGCGCAGGGCATGCAGGTACGGCAAATCCCGCCAGTCGAAGGGGCGAGCCAACATAGGTTAGCGTTCTCCAGCCAGATGCAAGAAATAGCGATGGAAGCGGTCGTCGTCGGTCAGTTCCGGGTGGAAGGAAGTTGCCAGCAGGTGTCCCTGTTGGGCGGCCACGATACGGCCGTCCTCCAGGGCCGCCAGCACTTCGGCATCCCCGTGTACCGAGGCAATCAGGGGGGCGCGGATGAAGACGGCGTGGTAGGGACGTCGTTCAGGGTCTATGACCTGCAGTGCGGGGACATCGAGGTCTACTTCAAAACTGTCCACCTGGCGGCCAAAGGCATTGCGCTCGACGGTGATGTCCATCAATTCCAGCAGGGGCTGCGGGCGACGGGCATCTTTGGAAAGGAAAATCGCGCCCGCGCAGGTGCCCCAGATGGCGTGTTGCTGGCCAAAGCGGCGCAGCGGTTCGAATAAATCGAATGCCTGTGCCAGTTTGCCGATGGTAGTGGATTCGCCTCCCGGAATCACCAGGCCGGAAAGTCCGTCCAGATGTTCTGGAAGGCGGACTTCCACGACTTCTACGCCGAGCCGCCGCAGCATGGCGGCGTGCTCGGCGAAATCTCCTTGAAGTGCAAGTACACCTATCATGTGGTTAGAAATCAGGAAGAGACATCGTGGGCGTGTATGTCCCAGGGGTTCTCTTACCAGCCGCGTCCGGCGATGCGTTCGACATCAGGCATGGTGGAGACGTTGATACCGACCATGGGTTCGCCCAGGTTGCGGCTGACTTCCGCCAGGATGGCCGGGTCGTTGAAGTGGGTCACAGCCTTGACGATGGCCGCGGCGCGGCGTGCCGGATTGCCCGATTTGAAGATACCAGACCCGACGAAGACACCATCCACGCCGAGTTGCATCATCAGTGCGGCATCTGCCGGGGTGGCAATGCCGCCCGCGGCGAAGTTGACCACCGGCAGGCGCCCCAATTCCTTGACTTCCTTGACCAGGGCATAGGGTGCACCCAGATTTTTGGCATAGGACATCAATTCTTCGTCGGGCATGTTTTGCAGGCGGCGAATTTCACCCAGCACAGAACGCGCGTGGCGCACTGCCTCGACGACATCGCCCGTACCGGCTTCTCCCTTGGTGCGAATCATGGCTGCGCCTTCGCCAATGCGCCGCAGGGCTTCGCCCAAATTGCGTGCGCCGCACACAAACGGCACTTTGAATTCGTGCTTGTTGATGTGGTGTGCTTCATCGGCCGGGGTAAGCACTTCCGATTCGTCGATGTAATCTACACCGATGGCTTCCAAAATCTGGGCTTCCACAAAATGTCCGATACGGCATTTAGCCATAACGGGGATGGAAACGGCATCCATGATTTTGATAATCAATTCCGGGTCGCTCATGCGGGCCACGCCTCCCTGGGCGCGGATGTCGGCAGGGACGCGCTCCAGGGCCATGACGGCCACAGCGCCCGCATCTTCGGCGATACGCGCCTGCTCAGGGGTGACCACATCCATGATGACGCCGCCCTTGAGCATTTGCGCCAGGCCGCGTTTTACTTTTTCGGTTCCAACCTGCTGCTCGGTCATGCGAAAAGCCTCCAGTTATGTCAAATAGGGATGGACGGCAAAAAGCCGTCGAATTTTCAAAGGAAAAACCTGAAAACGAGTAGTAGCATTCTACCACGCGCGCCCGCGCCTGACAAATTTGGCGGGAGAAAGCAAGGAACGTGCGCCCTGCTGAGGGGGCACAATGTTTCACGTGAAACATCTCCTTGCCTCGTCCGGTAGTGTCTCTGGGCGTAAGCGTTAGCGCAAACCGCCGCCAGGCCGTGACCTTTCTGAATTGTCTCCCGCACTACTG
>DAOTWV010000010.1:0-15668 GCA_034435695.1 Anaerolineales bacterium
AGGACATGCGCTTGACGCTTGCCTGTGGGCAACTGGCAAGCAGTTGCCCTACGGTAGGACATGTGCTTGACACTTGTCCCTGGGCAACGGATGAGCAGTTGCCCTACGCCAGGACATGCACTTGACGCTTGTCCCTGGGCAACGGATGAGCAGTTGCCCTACATTGCGGCGGCTTGATGCCGCTTTCGGGCAGGAATATCCGCATTGTGGAACGGACTTTCCAGCCCGGCGTTTTGGCAGGCCCACAAGGGTGCATGTCGGGCAGCGCAGGTAAAAAAAAGGATGCGCCTCGTTGCAGCAGGCGCATCCTTTTCGGTAATCGTATGGGGGGAACTAAAAGGCTCGCATCAAGGCCTGGCTGGCCCAGGTGAACAACGACCCGCCGAAGAAGGTCAACGCAACCAACCCGACGGCCATCACACCAGCCGTCCAGCGCAGCCACGGGGCAGCGTGCGCCTGCGGTTCGCCATCGTGCATGTACATGATGACGACTACGCGCAGGTAGTAGTACGCCGAGACCAGCGAAGTGAGCACGCCAATGATGGCCAGCCCGACAAAGCCACCTTCCAGCACGGTGCGGAAGAGGTAGAATTTGCCGACAAAGCCCAGGGTAGGGGGAACCCCGGCAAAGGAAAGCATGAAAACCGTCATGCAGGCTGCCAGGAAGGGGTATTTGCGCCCCAGGCCGGCATAATCATCGAGGGACAACCCTCCGCCCGCCTGCTGCTCCAGCAGCATGACCACAGCCCAGGCCCCAAAGTTGGTAAGGGCGTAGGCTACGAGATAGAACAACAGCGAAGCCGAGACATCCCCGTTCAGGTTCTGCTGCCCGTAGGGTACCAGCGCCATGAGCAAATATCCCGCGTGGGCAATGCTGGAATAGGCCAGCATGCGCTTGATGTTGCGCTGGGCAATGGCAACCACGTTCCCCAGGAACATGGTCAATGCGGCCAAAGCCCACAAGACGGGCGTCAGGTCAGCGGCTACCTGCGGGAAAGCGGTCAGGAAAAGGCGCAGCAGAGCAGCAAAGCCGGCGGCTTTGGCCCCCAGGGCCATGAAAGCGGTTGCCGCGGTCGGAGCGCCGTGGTACACATCCGGCGTCCACATGTGGAACGGCACCGCGGCCACCTTGAACCCCAGGCCAATCAGCAAGAGGGCGGCTCCCAGGGTGAGCAACACAGGGTTCAGCAAGGCACCAGCCTGCACAGCCTGCACGATACCGGCCAGGGCAGTGGAACCCGTTGCGCCATACACCAGGGCGATGCCATACACCACAAAGCCAGAAGCAAACGCGCCCAGCAGGAAGTACTTCAGTGCGGCTTCTTCTGACTCGCCTTTTGGACGGGCAAAGCCAGAAAGCACGTACAGCGGAATGGAAAGCAATTCCAGCGCCAGGAAAAGCGTCATCAGGTCTGCGGCCACACCCATCAACATCATGCCGCTCACAGAGAAGAGCAACAGGATGTAGTAGGTGTTGCGCGCCAGGTTCATTTGTCGCAGGTAGTCGTATGCCAGGGCCACACCGACCAGGCCACTGGCGGCAAAAAGCACGTTGAAGAAGACGCCAAACCCATCCAGCGACACCATGCCGCCGAAAGCCAGCGCCGATTGTCCGGCCTGCATGAGCGCCAGCCCAAGCGTCACGGCCAGCCCCAGCGCCGAAAGCAGCGGCATTGCGCTACGATTTTCCTGTGGGAGGAACATATCCGCCAGTAGCAAGAGCGAGGCCCAGCCCAGCAGGAAGGTCAGCGGCAACAAAACGAGCAGGTCCGTACCGAATTGATTCAATGTCATGGACATTCTCCTTGGAGCACACTACTGACAGTGTGCAAGCCGGATACCGTTACGGCAGGGCTGCCAGCACACCGCTCTGCACCAGCGCGACCACCTTGTCCACTGCAGGGGCCATCAGCCCAAAGAAGGGTTTGGGGTACAGGCCAATCCAGAAAATGAAGACCAACAGCGGAACCAGGGTGACGATTTCGCGCCAATTCAGGTCGGAGAGTTTCTTGTTTTCCTCATGGGTTACCGGGCCGAGGAAGAGTTTCTGGAACATGAAGAGCATGTACACCGCGGCCAGGATGACACCCAGGGCCGCGAAACCGGCGTAGTAGTGCGACCCGAGGGGTGCGCCCGCTTCTCCGGCGCCCCACGCACCCAAAAGGATGGTGAACTCCCCGACGAAGCCGTTCAGACCGGGCAAGCCCATGGAGGAGAGCGAGACAATCAGGGTCAGCGCACCGTAAATCGGCATCACCTTCCACAGCCCGCCGAACTTATCCATATCGCGCGTGTGGCGGCGCTCGTAAATCATGCCCACCAGGAGGAACAAGGCACCCGTGCTCAGACCGTGGTTAATCATCTGCAGGATGGCGCCCTGAATGCCTTGCGGGTTGAGGGCGAACAGACCAAGCATGACGAACCCCAGGTGGCTGATGGAGGAGTAGGCCACCAGTTTCTTGACATCCGTCTGCGCGTAGGAAACCGCCGCCCCATACAGGATGCCAATCACGGCCAGCAAAGCCATGACCGGCGCGGCCTGTACCGCGGCCTGCGGGAAGAGCGGGATGTTGAAGCGGATGAAACCGTAGGTACCCATTTTCAGCAGCACGCCCGCCAGGATGACGGAACCAGCCGTGGGGGCCTGCACGTGCGCGTCAGGCAGCCAGGAGTGCAGCGGCCACATGGGAACCTTGATGGCAAAGGCAGCCGCGAAGGCGATGAACAGCCACAACTGTACATCCGCGGGGATACCGCCTTTGGCAATCAATTCCGGTACGGAGAAGGTGCCCTGATGAATGCCCAGCCACAAAATCGCCAGCAACATCAGGATGGAACCAGCCATGGTGTACAGGAAGAACTTGATGGCCGCGTACATCCGGTTGGGGCCGCCCCAGATGCCAATCAGGAAGTACATTGGCACCAGGGTGAATTCCCAGAAGATGTAGAACAGGAACAAATCCTGCGCCAGGAAAACGCCGGTCATGCCGACTTCCAGCAGCAGGAAGAAAATCATGAAGTCCTTGACGCGGTCTTCGATAGCCGTCCAGGTGGAGAGGATGGAGATGGGGGTCAGGAAGGTGGTCAGCATCAACAGCAGGATGCTGAGGCCATCCACAGCCATGTAATAGTGGATGTTCCAACCAGCCACCTGAATCCACGGCAGGTTGAGGCTCAACTGCAAATCGGGGTTGGCGGCATCGAATTGCGCCAGCACAGCCACCGAAATGCCGAAAGTAATCAGCGAGGTCACCAGCGCCACCCAGCGGATGGCGTTTTTCTGCTCCTGCTTGAGGAACAGAATGACGAGCACCCCCAGGATGGGGAAGAACGTCACCAGATTGAGCGGATGTGTAAGAAAGTCCATAATCGGCCCTCAGGGTTGCAGGTTAGGGAATTAGCGGAACATCAGATATCCGATGATGACGACAACACCCAGGAAAACAGACAGGGCGTAATTGCGCACAAAGCCGGTTTGCAGGCGGCGTAAACGGGCAGCCAGCGCCTTCGTACCATCGGCCAGGCCGTTGGCAATGCGGTCGATGCCGCCCAGGTCAACCTTCACAGACAAAATGCGGGTGAGGCCGTTGAAGCCGGCCAGGATGACCTTTTCGTGGAACCAGTCGTGCCAGAAGCGCCAGTCCACGTAATCGGCCAGTATCCAGGCCAGGTCTACGTAGCGGTCTACCACCAGGAACCAGTAAATTTCGTCCACCCACCATTTGTTCTCCATACCGGTGAAGACCCAGCCCAGTTTGCGCAACGGGTCCGATTGCCCCTTCTTGAGGGGATTTCGCCCGTAGAGCATCCAGGCCCCGGCGATGGCGGCCAGCGCCAGGATGGAAGAAAGCGTGGCGACGGCGGGGCTGAAGGGCAGGGCTTCCAGTTCGACCTCGAAAGCCGCGAAGGTGTGTTCCAGCCAATGTCCAAAGGTGTGCAGGCCGGGCAGGTTGAGCGCGCCGCCGAAGAAGGAGAGCACCGCCAGAACAATCAGCGGCACGGTCATTACTGCGGGGCTTTCTTCGGCATGTTCGGCAGGTGCGGTACGCGGTTCGCCAAAGAAGACCAGGAAAATCTGCCGCCCCATGTAAAACGCGGTCAGGATGGCCGCCAGGGTGAGCAGGATGTAGACCGGCATGTTCAGGTGGCTGGCTTCCAGCAAAATTTCATCCTTCGACCAGAAACCGGCCAGCGGAGGCACACCTGCCAGGGCTACTGCCCCTGTCAGGTAGACCCAGAAAGTCACCGGCATCTTCGTCCGCAAGCCGCCCATGTTGCGCATGTCCTGCGGGTCGAAGGTGTGTTCCTCTTTCTTGCGTTTCTTCTTTCCGGCGTGCAGGTCTTCGTGTTTGTGGTGCGCCACGTGGTGCTCACCGCGTTCCATGCCCTGGATGACCGAACCCGAACTGAGGAAGAGCAGCGCCTTGAAGAAGGCGTGCGTCACCAGGTGGAACATCCCGGCCACGAATGCGCCCATGCCGACCGCCGCCACCATGAAGCCCAACTGGCTGATGGTGGAATACGCCAGCACCTTCTTGATATCGAATTGCCCGACGGCAATCGTGGCCGCAAACAGGGCGGTCAGACCGCCCACCAGGGCGACGGTGTTCTGCGCCTGGGGAACGTGGATGAAAATGGGGGCCGAGCGCGCCACCAGGTAGACGCCGGCCGTCACCATCGTGGCCGCGTGGATGAGCGCCGAAACCGGGGTCGGGCCTGCCATGGCGTCCGGCAGCCAGACGTAGAGGGGGATTTGCGCCGATTTACCGGTTACGCCCAGCAGCATGAAGAGCGTAATGCCCAGCACCACGCCCGGCATGGCCTGCGCCACTTCCGGCGCCTTGGCAAAGACATCGGCAAAACTGAGCGAACCAAAAGCCCAAAAGGTAAGGAACATGGCAATCAGGAAGCCAAAGTCACCCACACGGTTGGCAACGAAGGCTTTCTTGGCAGCCAGGGCGTTGCCGATGCCATCCTCACCTTTTTCGTACCAGAACCCAATCAGCAGGAAGGAGCACAAGCCCACGCCTTCCCAGCCGACGAACAGCATGGCATAACTGTCGCCGGTGACCAGAATCATCATCATGGCGATGAACAGGTTCAGGTACACGAAGAAGCGGCGGAAGCGGCCAGGGTCACCTTGATGGCGCACGTCCTCGTGCATGTAACCGATGGCGTAGATGTGGATGAGGGTACCCACACCGGAAACCACCAGCATCATCACGTTGGAGAGCGTATCCACCCGGAAAGCCCAGTCCAGTTGCAGGGTTCCGATGTGAATCCACTCCAGGAAGGGCACCACCACCGGTTCACCGTGGTGCTGTACCAGCGCGACGCTCATCAGGACGGCAATCACAAACGAGAGTCCCGAAGCCAGGCTGGCAACCGCGCCGATGGCCTTCTCGCTCATCTTGCCACCAAAAATGATGTTGATGAGCAGCCCCACAACGGGGAAGAAGACAATCAGCGGTATCAAGTTGAACAGGGCGGGAGCACTACTCATTTCACTCAAGAGCATGGTCGTTTCATCCCTTCATCTCGCTCAAGTCATCCACATTGATGGTTCGGCGAGCGCGATAAATGGCAACAATCAGGGAAAGGCCCACGGCCACTTCGGCAGCAGCCACCGCCATGACGAAAAAGACGAAAACCTGCCCGTTCATGGATTGGTAATAACGGGCAAAGGTCACAAAGGCCAGGTTGGCGGCGTTGAGCATCAATTCCACCGACATGAAGATGACAATCAGGTTGCGGCGGATGAGTACACCCAGCGCTCCAAGGCTGAACAGGATGGCCGAAAGGGCAATGTAGTAGGTCACAGGCAGCATGGGGGATTACCTCCGCGACTCATTCCATTTGGTGAGCACAATCACACCCACCATGGCGACCAGGAGCAATACACCGGCAATCTCCACCGGCAGGGCATAGGCGGAAAAGAGCGTATCGGCAATCGCATGCGCTCCGCCAAACCCATCGGGCAGCGTAGCCGTACCGCTCATATCCAGCGCGCTGCGGCGGAAGAACAGGAAGTAACCGCTTTCGGCCAGCAACAGCGCCCCCAGCACCAGCGCCAGGGGGTATTGCCAGGAAAGTTTGTCTTCCCCGCGCAGGCGCTCCACCCCCAGCAGCATGATGACGAAGAGGAAAAGCACCATGATGGCGCCGGTGTAGACCGTGATTTGCGCCATGCTGATGAAGGGGCCGCCCAAAATCAGGTAAAACACGGCCAGCGTGGCGAAATTGAGCACAAGGAACAACGCCGCGTGTACGGTATTCTTGCTCAAGAGCATACCCACGGCGGCCGCCACGGCAATCAAGGCCAGGAGGAGAAACAAGAACACGTCCAGGGTCATTTTTCGCCTCTAGTCTTGCGGGTCTTCCATCTCCGGCACGGCACGCGTAAACTTGCCCGGTTCCACCTGCTGCGGCGTAGGTTTACCGCCTTCCGGCACGGGGACGAGCAGCATCTCTTTGGTGTAGATGGCTTGCGTTCGGTCGGTGAAGGAGAGTTCGTAGTTATCACCCAGCACAATGGCCTGCGTGGGGCAGGCGTCTTCGCAATAGCCGCAAAAGATACAGCGCAGCATGTTGATTTCATAGGTGCTGGCATAGCGTTCACCGGGGGAATAGCGCTCCTCATCGGTGTTCTCGGAGGCCTCCACGAAGATGGCATCCGCCGGACAGGCCGCGGCGCACAGCGAACACCCGATGCAGCGCTCCAGACCGTTTTCGTAGCGCTGCAGATAGTGCCGCCCGCGATAGCGCGTGCGCACTGGCCGCTTGACCTCCGGGTACTGGATGGTCACCGGCTTCTCAAACATCATTTTCAGCGTCGTGCCAAGACCGCGTATCACTTCACGCAACATTTCGCTTACCTCCTAGCCCTGCTGAAAGCAAGACCAGCAGCAGGACAATGACCAGGATATTGACTACCAACAAGGGAGGCAGAAGCGCCCATCCGCTGGCCTGCGGCATCAGCACTACCACCACGGCAGTGAACAGCACGTTAGCCAGCGCCACCGGGAAAAGCACTTTCCAGCCAAAGGCCATCAGCCGGTCATACCGGAAACGCGGCAACGTGGCGCGCACCCAAATCATCCAGAACAACAGGATGAAGACTTTGAGGAACAGGTACAGCGGACCCAGCCAGGGGTAGGTATCCACCCCAGGGCCGCGGTAGCCGCCCAAAAACAGGGTGGCCGCAAAGGCGCTCACAGCAATCATCTTGATGTATTCGGCCATGAAGAACAGGGCGAATTTCATCCCCGAATACTCGGTGTGATAGCCGGCGGTCAATTCCTGTTCGGCCTCCGGCATATCGAAAGGCGCACGGTTGACCTCGGCCAGGGTAGCAATCAGGAAGATGAAGAACCCCATCGGCTGCAGCACCACGTACCACAAACCACGCTGCCCATTCACGATTTCGTTCAGGTTCATCGAACCGCTCAACAATATCGGTGCAGCAAAGGCCATACCCAGCGCCAGTTCATAGGCAATCATCTGCGCCGAAGCACGCAGGCCGCCCAGCGTGGCGTATTTGTTGTTGGAAGACCAGCCCGCCAGTACGATACCGTACACGGCGATGGATGCCACCGCCATGATGTACAGGATGCCCACATCCAGGTTCGCCAGCGTGAGCGAGACCTGCCGCCCAAAGATGGTGACCGTACCGCCCCACGGCAGTACTGCCGTGATAATCAGCGCCGGCAATACGGTGATGATGGGCGCCAGGATGAACGTTACCTTTTCCGCTTCGGCGGGAATCAGTTCTTCCTTGAAAATCAACTTCAGGCCGTCGGCAAGGGGTTGCAACCACCCACCGGGGCCGGCTCGGTTGGGGCCAATGCGCGCCTGAATACGCGCCAGCGCCTTGCGTTCATAGAACGTCAGGTAGGCGAAGCCCGTCAGCATGATGAAAATTATCACCAGCGACTTGATGACCCATTCCCAAATCAATGCAGGTTCCATGTTTCACCTTTCCATCGGCGGCGAAAAGCGCCGGAATTGCTTGGTCAGGCCGACTGGCCTTCGGCAACACGCACGCCTGCAGGTGCGGGAGCCACTACAGGCAGCCCCACGCTGCGAGGCGCCAGCACCACCCCAGCGGGTACGGCATCCCACAGGTGGACGCGTACCTCACGGGTGACGCCATGTACGCTGAAAGCCACCAGCGCCCCATCCTGCACGCCCAGACGGGCGGCATCCTGCGGGTTGAGCGCCACATGCGGGGAAGTCAACCGCGGTGCGAGCACCTGCGAAGGCGCAACGGTGGTGCCCAGGTCGTAGAGGCGCGTCACCGGCACGGCTACCAGTTCCCCTGCCGGCAAAGCAGCCTGCGGCTGGCGCCATTCGATGCGGAACAATTTGCGCACCTGGGAGGCCGGTTTGAGTTGCACGCCCAACCCCTGAGAGTTCTCGTAGGAGGTGCCGCCGTAGTACAGTTCGCTGCGTGCCACCTCAGGCCATTGCGGGCGCACCTCGGCCAGTTGCCGATAACTCAGCCCCTCGTAATCCACCACTTCACGCGCAATCTGGCTGAAGACCAGCCCGGCGATGCGCTCTTCCATTTTGATATTCATCCGCCCGGCAATCTGTGCGGTAATAGCAAAATCGGGGCGCGTCTCTGCCAGTGCGGGGACGGCAGGGTAGAAACGCTGCACGCGCCGCTCGGCAGAGGTGTACGTGCCGTCACGCTCGACATACGCCTGCGCGGGCAGCACCACATCGGCCATCTTGGCCGTCTCGGTCAGGAAGAGGTCTTGCACCACCACGAAGCCGGCGTGCTCCAGGGCTTCGGCCAATGCGGGCTGGTCGCCCACGGGGTCGGCAGCCACGATGTAGGCGGCCTGCGCCTGCGAGAGGGTGGTTTTCAAGTCCCCGGCGGGGCGGAAGCCCATGTCCCAGGCGCCCTGGTCGTTGACGCGCTGCCAGGCGGCCAACAAGCCGTTCTTCGGGCGTCCCAGGTGGTCGGTGATGAAAAGCAGCCCGGCGCAGGCCTGTGCCAGGTCGCGGGAACCTTCCAGTCCCAGACCTTCCTGGCCGTAAATCACCACCGCGTTCTCCGCCTGGGCGAAAGCCTGGGCTGCGGCCTGCAAGGCCTCATCGCCGCTGAAGTCCGCCATCCATGCAGGCAGGCGCGTCTTCTGGCTGCCAATGGCGTTGACCATGGCCAGCACGGTAGCGGCTTCCTGCCCGTAAGCATACCGCAGTTCGTGGTGAGCATAGCGGGCAATCTTGGTGGGGCGCGGGTTGGCAACAATCAGGGTAGCGCCGCGCTCCGCGGCCTGCTTGACACGCAGGTACCAGAGGGGGGCTTCTTCTTCCAGGTCAGAGGCCACCACCAGGATGGCATCACCGGGGCCGAAATCGGAGAAATTGGTGCCTGCGGCCACGCCAAACTCGGCCATCAGGTCGCCGCCGGCCATGTGCGTATCCAGCAGGCGCTCTCCGCCCAGTTTTTCGTTCAGCAGGCGCAGGTTGAAGAGGTCTTCGTTGCTCAACCGCCCGCCAACCAGGGTGACAAAGGCATCCAGCGAGGTCTCGAAACGCGAGGCCACCAAATCCAGGGCTTCCTCCCAGGAAGCCGGGAGGAGTTCGCCATTTTTGCGCACCAGGGGCTGCGTCAGGCGTTCTTTGCTCTCCGTGTAGTGGTAAGCAGCAAAGCGGCCTTTATCGCAAATCCAGATTTCGTTCACTTCCTCGTTCTGACGAGGCATGACGCGCTTGATGGCAATGCGCCCACCCGATTTGGCCTCGCGGCGCACGTTGAAGGTCAGGTTGCAGCCCACCGCACACTGAGAGCAGATAGAAGCGGTGGCCTTGAGTTCCCAGGGACGCGCCCCAAAGCGGAAATCGGCGGTAGTCAGCGCGCCCACGGGGCAGATATCGGTGGTATTGCCCGACCAGTAGGAGTCAAAGCCGGGGTCTGAGACGGTGACGATTTCGGTGGCGCGACCGCGCTCGTGGAAATGGATAACCGGGTCGCCAGCGATATCACGCTGGAAGCGGATGCAGCGTGCGCACTGGATGCAGCGTTCGCGGTCCAGGAAAATCAAATCGCCCAGGGGGACGTTCTTCTCCAGGTGCATCTTCTCATCGAAGAGAAAGCGGCTTTCGCCCACGCCGTGCGCCATGGTCAGGTTTTGCAGCGGACACTCGCCGCCCTTGTCACAAATGGGGCAATCCAGCGGGTGTGAGGTGAGCAGGAATTCGATGATGTCCTTGCGGGCAGCCGTGGCCTTCTCGCTGGCGAAGCGCACCACCATGCCATCGGAAACCGGCGTGGTGCAGGAAGTCTCCAGTTTGGGGCCAAACTGGATTTTGGGGCTGCCGTCGGCATTCAGGACGGGTTCACCGGTAGCGCGGTCGCGCATCGGGCGGCCGACTTCCACCAGGCACATGCGGCACATCCCCACCGGCTCCATCTTGGGATGATAGCAAAACACGGGGATGTCAATGCCCACCATCTTGGCAGCATCTACCACTAAAGTTCCCGCGGGCACTTCCACCTGCTGCCCATCAATCGTTACAGTAACCATTTTCTTTGCCATAGGTACTCCTTAGCCTTCCGCCGGGGCGTTCTGGGCACGGCTGTCAAAATCGGCACGGAAGCGTTCGATACCCGTCACCACTGCCATCGTGGAAAATTCGCCCAGCGCGCACAAACACTTGCCTTGAATCTGGCGGGCTACGTCGTACAACAGGTCAACATCCTGTGCGCTGCCCCGCCCGCCGTGCAGACGGTCGGAAATGTTACGCATCCAGAAGACACCCTCACGGCAGGGGGTGCACTTGCCGCACGATTCATGCTTGAAGAAGTGCAGGGTCTTGTTGACCACCCATTCCATGCTGTGGCTGTCATCAATCACGATGACCGAGGCCGACCCCAGCACCGAGCCGACATTTTGGACGCTCTCGTAATCCATGGGGGTATCCAGGGCCTCATCGGTTGCCACGATGACGGAGGAGGAGGCGCCCGCCGGCATGATGGCTTTGATGCCGCGCCCATTGGTGATACCGCCTCCGTGGGTGTAAATCAACTCCCGGAAGGTCGTACCCAGCGGCAGTTCGTAGTTCCCTGGTTTCTCGACATTCCCGGAGAGGGAGAAAATCTTGACCCCAGGGCTTTTTTCGGTGCCAAAGGAACGGTACCATTCTCCGCCATGCTCGATGATAGGCGGCACGTTGGTCAGGGTTTCGACGTTGTTGACAATCGTCGGTTTGCCATACAGGCCATAACTGGGCGGGAAAGGCGGGCGCAAGCGTGGCTGGCCGCGCTTGCCTTCCAGCGATTCCAACAAGGCGGTTTCCTCGCCGCAGATGTATGCCCCTGCCCCCAGGTGGGTGTAAATGCGCAGGGAGTAATCAGTGCCGAACAGGTTATCGCCCAGGTAGCCGGCCTTTTCCATCTCGGCGATGCAGGTATCCAGGAAGTGCGCCACCTGCCAGAATTCACCGCGCAGGTACACGTAAGCCGTGTGGGCACCCACCGCGTAGGAGGCAATCGCCAGCCCTTCCAGGAACTGGTAGGGGTTCTGCTCCATGATTTCGCGGTCTTTGAACGTGCCCGGCTCGGATTCATCGGCGTTGGCGACCACGTAGTGCGGCCAGGATGTATTGTCGATGAACGACCACTTCAGGCCGGTGGGAAAGCCTGCACCGCCGCGGCCGCGCAGGCCCGATTTCTTGACTTCCTCCACCACGGCCTGCTTTTCCATGGTGGTAACAGCCTTGCGAAAGGCCTCGAAGCCGCCGTTGGCGAGGTACACATCCAGTTTGTTGAGGTCGGGGATATCGCGGTGGCGCAGCAAAATGTGGCTCATGCGGCATCCTCCTGCTGCGGAGTGGACTGGCGCAGTTTTTCGATGATTTCCAGCGCCGATTCCACGCTCTGGTTTTCGTAGTAGGTCAGGCCCTCAGCGTTTTGTACCTGGAACATGGGTGCGTTATGGCAAGCCGCCAGGCACATAACCTGCTCGACCGTCACCGCGCCATCGGGGGTGGTGCCGCCGTCTTCCACGCCCAGGCGCTCGCACAGGTGGGCGTAGAAATCATCTGCGCCGCGCAATGCGCAGGGCATATCGGTGCACACCTGCACGCGGTGCTTGCCGGCCTGTTTCTCGTGATACAGCGTGTAGAACCCAACGATGGCCTCGACTTGAGTCTCGCTGATGCCGCAAATTTCGGCCACATCCAGCAAGTCCTGGCGGTTGAGGTACATCTTCTCACGCTGTGCAAGGTATAGCAACGGCATTACCGCCGAGCGTTTGTGCTCCGGCGGGTATTTCGCCAAAATGTCTTGTACTTCCTGGGGATATTGCGCTAACAGTCTGTTCACCGGTCCACATCTCCCAGCACGATATCAATGCTGCCGATGATGGCCACCAGGTCGGCCACCAGATGCCCTTTGGCAAGTTTCGGCAAGGCTTGCAAATTGACAAACGAGGGCGTGCGGAAGTGTACGCGGTACGGTCTGTTTCCGCCATCGCCTTCGAGGAAGACGCCCAATTCGCCGCGCGGCGACTCTACCGAAACGAAGACCGAATCGGCGGGGGCGTTGAAGCCTTCCGTCCACAACTTGAAGTGGTGGATGAGCGCCTCCATGCTGTGCCCGATTTCGGAGCGCGGCGGGGGCACGAATTTACGGTTGTTGCTACGCACCGGCCCGTAGGGCAGCGCATCCAGCGCCTGCCGAATGATGCGCATGGACTGACGCATCTCCTCGATGCGCACCAGGTACCGGGCATACACATCCCCTTCCTCGCGGGTGGGCACCTCGAAATCGTACTGTTCATACCCGCTGTAAGGGTACACCTTGCGAATATCGTAGGGGACGCCGGAGCCGCGCAGGGTGGGGCCGGTCAACCCCAGGGCAAGGGCTTCTTCCTTGCTCACCACACCAATGCCGCGGGTGCGGTCAATGAAAATGGGGTTTTTGGTGAGCAAGGCTTCGTACTCATCCACGCGCTTGGGGAAGATGCGCAAAAACTGTCGCACGGCTTCCTCAAAGCCCACAGGCACATCCCGCCACAAGCCGCCAGGGCGGAAGTAGGTGGTCATCATGCGCTGGCCGGAGACCATTTCCATGATGTCCAGGATGATTTCGCGCTCGCGGAAGCAGTACAGAAAGACCGACATGGCGGCCAGGTCGAGGGCGTGGGTGCCCAGCCAGACCAGGTGCGAGGCCAGGCGCTGCAATTCGGTCATGATGACGCGGATAGCCTGTGCCCGCGGGGGTACATCCAGGTCTACCAGTTTTTCCACCGCCAGGCAGTAAGCCAGATTATTCCCCATGGTGTTGAGGTAATCCAGGCGGTCGGTCATGACCTCAGCCTGCTCATAGCGTTTGGCCTCCATGTTTTTTTCCACGCCTGTGTGCAGGAAGCCGATATCGGGGATGCAGTTGACGATGGTTTCCCCATCGAGTTCCAGCAGCAGGCGGAGCACGCCGTGCGTACTGGGGTGCTGCGGCCCCATGTTGAGCAGCATGGTCTCCCCTGTGAGGGCGCGGTCAGAGACCAGGTGCTTGATTTCTTCCAGAGAAACTGCGGATAAAGTTACGTCTGACATGCCATCCTCCTGGTGCGTCGCCCGCGTGTATGGGGCGACGCCCACGGCCGTTAGTCTTTGGGCTGCGGTTTACGGGCCTGAATCTCCTCGTGGTTGAAGGAGAACTGCACTTCTTCGTACCCCAAGGGGTAGTCCTTGCGCAAAGGATGCCCCACCCAATCGTAGGGCATGAGGATGCGCCGCAGGTCCGAGTGTCCCTCGAAACGCAGGCCGAACATATCCCACAGTTCGCGTTCGTGCCAGTTGGCGTTGGGGTACACGCCTTCGAGGGTGGGCAGGGTGGGGTCATCTCCAGGGACGGGAACGCGCAAGGAGAGGCGCAACCCACCGTGCTGCCACGAGGTGAACCAGTACACCACATGAAACCGCGGGGATTCCTGGGGCCAGTAATCCACCGCGGTCTGTTCGGTCAACATCTCAAAGCCGAATTCATCTCGCAAGGCCGTAGCAGCCTCCACAAGGTGCTCACGCGACACGAGCAGGCGTGTCTGGCCGCGAAATTCACTCGGCTGAGCATCGAAACGAGTTACAAGAGCGTCAACAACGGTTTTCAGTTCCATCATCAGGCCCACTTGAGCAGTTTTTCACCCTTGACTTTTTCGTGCAGGGTGATGATGCCGTGAATCAAGGCTTCGGGGCGCGGCGGGCAGCCGGCCACGTAGACATCCACCGGCACGACTTCATCCACGCCCTGCACCACAGCGTAGTTGTTGAAGACCCCGCCGCTGGAGGCGCAATCGCCCATGGCAATCACCCATTTGGGGGCGGGCATCTGGTCGTACAGACGGCGCACCACGGGCGCCATCTTGCGGGTCACGCGCCCGGCCACAATCATCAGGTCGCTCTGGCGCGGGCTGGCACGGTTCAATTCCATCCCGAAGCGGCTCAGGTCGTAATTGGCTGCCTGAGCACCCATCATCTCAATCGCACAGCAGGCCAGGCCAAAGAGCATCGGCCACATGGCATTGGTGCGCGCCCAGTTGACAGCATCTTCCAGGCGCAGGGTCACCGCCCCCATATCTCCGAGTTTTTCTTCTACTCCCATTCCAGGGCTCCTTTCTTCCAGGCATACACGAAACCAACCAGTAAGAGGAAGGTGAATACTCCAATCACTGCCAGGCCGTAGGCACCCAGTTGGCGTGCCCGCACGACCCAGGGCAGGAAGAAGACCACTTCCAGGTCAAACAGGATAAAGTCCACAGCCATCAGGTAGAAGGCCACGCGCACGCGGCGGGACCCCGGCCCAATGGGACGCATGCCCGACTCGTAGGGCATGGCTTTGCGTGCGGATGGCCGCCGGGGGCCGAACATGTGCCCCAAAGCGACAATCAGCGCGGACAGGACCGTGGAGATGATGAAAAGTACAACCAGAGGCAGGTATTCAGCAGGCATACGTTGTCCTCGTTAGTGAAAGGGTCTACGCGCACAAAATGCGACAAAAACTGTCACAATAGGTCATTCTGTGCATTCTATCACAAACTGGCGACGTCGTCAAAACGTCGCCCTCGCCACACAAGCACCGGGAGCCGCTCCCCTCAGGCGGGCTGCGTCGGTCAAAACGGCGCACACGCCGCTATACAGTTCCTGCGATTACGGAAAAAATTGCACACACCCAATCAGGGCGTCACACGCAACGCCCTGTATTTTACTGCGATATTCAATTTTTTGGGAGAATTTCTTTCTTTTGAGGCACGCAAAATGTGTCGGTGCGCTATCCTGCCGGAGAATCGGGACGCGGATGGCGCGGATTTACGCGGATGTTCGGTTGTTTTCGGTTAGTTGGACATCTGTAGGGCAACTGCTTGTCAGTTGCCCAAAGCGGCGTCAAGCCGCCGCAATCCAAACGCAAACGCTGGTCGAGTAGTCCCGAAGGGACGTATCGAGACCAGGCTGCCACCACGGACAAGCGGCAAGCGCATGGCCTGCATCATCACAAAGCGGCGTCGAGCCACCGCAATCCAAACGCAAACGCTGGTCGAGTAGTCCCGAAGGGACGTATCGAGACTAGGCTGCCACCGGGGGACAAGCGTCAAACGCATGTCCTGCAGCGGCGTTGCGTTACCGCAGGAAATCGCGCAGGTGGCGGCTGCGGGTGGGGT
>DAOTWV010000011.1:0-5652 GCA_034435695.1 Anaerolineales bacterium
GTTGGGGCCACGACCCCCGGCGGTTGGCAGGCCAGCGTGCGGGAGTCGAACCCGCAACCCCGTATTCGTACGGAGCGCTCGACCACGAGCCGCTGGCGGAGGAGGAAGGAGGAGTAAGCCTGTCAAGGTGCTGGTGCTTGGGGTAGAATATAGCACATTCTGAAAGTTAAGTCAATAACTTTCAGAATGTTTTACCAAAAAAAAGCGGTTTTATACCGCTTTAGGTTCGGGTGTTGATCTTTCGGCTAATGGGCCTGTTTTAGCTCGATAAGGAGTTCCGTCAGGGTTAAATAACTTCCGCCCCTGTTTTCCATACTTTCGATGGATTTCTGCACAGTAAGCAACATCTGCCTCGTCAACGTATGTTCTGTAGCCATCCTTATACATGAAGGTAATGATGCCTGCTTTCATCCATCTATACAAAGTGCTGTTATCAATACCGTATTTACGCTCTGCCTCACTTAACCATATAGGAGTACCTGCTAAATGTGCATGTTCCTGGTATTCAGGCAAATCTTCTTTGCGAACCTTCTCTTTCACGCTGTCTTCGCTCACGATGACATCTCCATCCGGTAGTTGAACTGCTTCAATCTTACCGGATTCAGCCAGTTCCTGCAACTCGGCCACGTCGTAGCCGTATTTGCGAGCGGCTTCGGCGAGCGGGATGAAGGTTGGGAGTGTCATTATCTATATCTATCTCTCAATCTCTCTCTACACACTGTCACGTCAGCGTGCAGAGCCTTTTTAAGGCAAAACGCCAACCCCTGAGCCGCTTTGCGAGGTGTCGGCGGGATGCTGGACCGAGCGGCCCGATTTGTCAGTTTCGGCGGATGAGTTTTCAGATGAGCGCGGCAGGACTCGAACCTGCAACCAATGGCTTAAAAGGCCACTGCTCTGCCATTGAGCTACGCGCCCCCACAGCGCACGAATTTTATCACGCCCCCCATAAAACGTCAACGAGAAAAGCGGGTATAATCACCTACACATGAGGTGATTTTATGCGACCGATTTATCCTTTTACTGCTATCGTTGGACAGGAGCGCATGAAGCGCGCTTTGATTTTGAATGCCATCGACCAGCGCATTGGCGGGGTGCTGATTCGCGGGGAACGCGGAACGGCCAAGTCCACTGCCGCACGTGCTATGGCCGCCCTGCTGCCTGAAATCAAGGTTTTTACCGATTCTCCCTTCAATGACGACCCTGACGCCCCGCACACCTGGTCTGATTGGGCACGCGAGCGCGTTACTCGCGGCGAGGAATTGCCGGTGACAACGCGCCGCATCCGTTTTGTGGATTTGCCCGTCAGCGCAACCGAAGACCGGGTGGTAGGCACACTCGATATCGAAAAAGCCATCCAGTCTGGAGAAAAGCATTTCGAGCCTGGTATCCTGGCTTCCGCCAATCGGGGACTGCTGTACATTGACGAAGTCAACCTGCTGGATGACCACGTGGTAGACCTGCTGTTGGACGCGGCGGCGATGGGTGTCAACATCGTCGAGCGCGAGGGGATTTCTTTTGCCCACCCCGCGCGTTTCATTCTGGTGGGTACGATGAACCCTGAGGAGGGCGACTTGCGCCCTCAGTTGCTCGACCGTTTCGGGTTGTCGGTGGAACTTCATGGGCTGCGCGATGCCCGCGAACGCGTCCTCATCATGCAGCGTAACCTGGCCTTTGAATCTGACCCCGAGGCTTTCATCGCCGAATGGCAACCTAAAGAGCATGAACTTTCGGAAAAAATCGCCCAGGCGCGGCAACTGGTGGAACAAGTGCGGTACACTACCCGCGACCTGCTGACGATAGCCTCCCTGAGCGCTGACTTACACGTGGATGGTCATCGCGCCGACCTGGTGGTACTCAAAGCAGCCCGCGCCCATGCAGCCTTCGAGGGGCGCACAGCCATCACCCAGCGCGATATCGCCCTGGCCGCGGAACTGGCCTACCCGCACCGCATCAAACACGGACCATTCCACCAGAGCGAAGTCACCAGTGAACAATTGCAGGAACGCATCGAGGAACTGCGCGGCAGAACGGAAAGTACTGGTGAACCCCAGGAATCGCCGGATTCATCAAAAGAACAGGACGAAAAAAAAAACACGGTAAACTGGAAAGCGAGCCATCGGTAGAAGAAACCACCACCCCGCCAGCAGAGCCGGCCGCCCAGGATGTCTTCCACAGCCTGGATGCCAACTGGTGGGAAGGCGGGCAACAGGTCAAGGTGGGCAACGCCTTCCAGGCTCGCAAATTGGATACGCCGTTGGATAAAATGACCCGCCGCAAAAGCGGACGCCGCTCGACAACCCGTACCGACCGAAAACGCGGCCGCTACATCCAGGCGCGTCCCGCCAACGGAAAGACCAGTGATATCGCCTTCGACGCCACCCTGCGCGCGGCTGCACCGTATCAAAAACGGCGCAGTGAACAGCGCAAACGGGTGGCGTTTGCTATTCAGCCCCAGGACTTGCAACGAAAGGTGCGCGTCAAAAAAGTTGCGAATCTGGTGCTCTTCGTTGTGGATGCATCCTGGTCAATGGCCGTAGCGGAACGGATGGCTGCCACCAAAGGCGCCATCATGTCTTTATTGACGGATGCCTACCAGCGCCGCGACCGTGTCGGCCTGATTGTCTTCCAGAAAGACCGTGCTACGCTCGTGCTTCCGCCGACCAATTCGGTACAACTGGCACAGCGTGCCCTTACCAACATCCCTGTTGGCGGGAAAACGCCGCTCTCCGCCGGCCTGTATCTGGCCTATCAGGTCATCCAGCGCGAGAAAATCAGCCACCCCGATGTGGAGCCCCTGCTCATCATCCTCACCGATGGCGCCGGAAACGTCTCCATGGGCGGACTGCCTCCCATGGAAGAAGCCCACCGCCTCGCCGACCAGATTGCGGCCGAAAAAATCCGCAGTGTGGTAGTCAACATGGAACATGCCGCCTTCGACCAGGGACTTGCGCAGTCCCTCGCCGACCATCTGGAAGCCCCCTGCTACACCCTGCACGAACTCAAAGCCGAAACCCTGTACCACGCCGTCCGACAGGAAATGGGGTGAATGATGAAGGCAGAATGCAGAATGATGAATGCAGAATGATGAAGGCAGACAATACACCATTGACAACACGTACCACGTACCCGACCAAAAGGCTACCAGACCAAAAGACTAAAAGACCAAAAGACTAAAAGACCAGAAGACTAAAAGACCAGAAGACTAAAAGACCAAAAGACTAAAAAATGCACTCCCCTGCCCAACGCCTCAACCGCTTCACCGAATCCGTCATTCGCGAAATGAGTCGTGTGGCGCACCAGTACCAGGCCGTCAACCTGGCGCAAGGCTTTCCCGATTTCGACCCTCCATCGGAACTGGTGGAAGCCGCTGTGACAGCGCTGCGCGGCGGGCACAACCAGTACGGCCTCACCTGGGGCACACCGGCTTTTCGCACCGCACTGGCCGAAAAGCAAACCCGCTTCATGGGACTACCCCTCGACCCGGAGGCGCACATCACCGCCACCTGCGGCAGCACCGAAGCCATGCTGGCGGCCTTTTTTACCATCCACAACCCAGGGGACAAGACCATTCTCTTCACTCCGTTGTACGAAAACTACCTGCCGGATTCCATCCTCACCCAGGTAACCCCCATTTTCGTGCCGTTGCACCCTCCCGAATACACCTTCGACCCGGTGGAACTACGCGCCGCTTTTGCACAGGGTGCCAAATCACTGGTGCTGTGCAACCCATCCAACCCTACGGGACGCGTCTTCAGCCGGCAGGAACTGGAAATCATCGCCGCCCTGGCACAGGAATTCGATGCCTTCGTCATCACCGATGAAGTATACGAACACATCGTGTACGCCCCGCACCAGCACACCTACATGGCTACATTGCCCGGCATGTTCGAGCGTACCATCTCATGCGGCTCACTCTCCAAAACCTATGCCATCACCGGCTGGCGGCTGGGGTACGCCATCGCCCCGCCGCGTCTCACGGAGGGGATTCGTAAAATCCACGATTTTCTGACCATCGGTGCCCCAACGCCGTTACAAGAAGCCGCTGTAACGGCACTGCGCTTCCCAGATTCCTATTACCAGCAACTGCAGCACGAATACACCCATCGCCGCAGCCTGCTGCTAGACTACCTGGAACGCGCCAACTTGCAATACACCCAACCCCAGGGGGCATATTACGTCCTGGTGGATATCTCCCCCTTCGGCTACGCCAGCGATGTGGAATTTTGTATTCACCTGGCACGCGACATTGGAGTGGCAGCCGTACCATGCTCGCCCTTCTTTCCAGATGGACGCAACACCTTCATCCGCCTCAATTTTGCCAAGCGCGATGACACGCTGCACGCGGCGGGAAAGCGGTTATTACGCTTGGCTTCCTGAACATCATGTCTGCAGATTTGTGGATTGCCCTGTTGATACTGCTCTTTGCCATTCTGTTTTTCGTTACCGAATGGCTGCGCGTTGACCTGGTCGCCCTCATCGTACTGCTTGCACTGACCATCAGCGGGCTGCTCAGTCCTCAGGAGGCCGTATCCGGCTTCTCCAACCCGGTTGTGATAACCATAGCCGCGCTCTTCGTTGTCGGCGGGGGCATTTTGCAAACCGGTCTGGCAACCACTATCGGCAACCAGATACTCCGCATAGCGGGGAAATCGCCACGTCGCTTGCTGGTTACCGTCATGCTCAGCGTTGCCTTGCTCTCCGGTTTCATGAGCGACACCGGCACCGTAGCAGTTCTGCTGCCAGCCATCATCGGGTTGGCCTCCAGCGCCCGCATCAGCCCTTCCCGGCTGCTCATGCCCATGGCTTTTGCCGCCCTGCTGGGTGGGTCCAGTACCCTGATTGGCACACCGCCCAACCTCGTCATCAGCGATGTGTTGCAACAAAATGGGTATGCCCCTTTTCAATTCTTCTCCTTCACCCCGTTGGGCGCAGGCCTTCTGGCGGGCGGCATCCTGCTGATGCTCCTCCTGGGACAACGCCTCTTGCCGGAACGTGCCCCTGTGGCCGAGGTACAGCGCATCGAAACCCCGGAAGAACTGGCACGCCGTTACCAGTTGCCAGATAATCTCTTCCGCTTGCGCGTGCGCGGTTCTTCCTCCCTGGTCGGAAAAAGCATTGCCCAGGCACACTTTGGCAAGCGCTTCAACGTCAACGTGCTCGAAATCCGGCGTCGCCCCCAGGCGCGCACCATGGTGAAAGTCGGGGATAACCGGCTGGTGTGGGAACCAGAAAAGCCGCATAGCATAAAACCCGATAACGAAACCACATTACAGGCCGAAGATATCCTCATCGTCCAGGGCAGCCCCACCGATATTGCACACCTGGCAGCCTCCTGCAACCTGGGCGTCCAACCTGCTGATGCCACCGATGAGCAGGCGCTCATCAACCAGGAGGTGGGGCTGGCGGAGGTTATCATCCCGCCGCGCTCCGAGTTGATTGGCAAAACCATCACCGAAGTACGTTTTGGCAGCCGCTACCACCTGACAGTGCTTGGCATTCGGCGCCCCATCTTCGAGGAGCCACTCCCCATCAAGAGCGTACCGCTGCGTTTTGGCGATACCCTGCTGGTGCAAGGCGCCTGGGAGGATATCCTCTCCCTGCGCACGCAGCGTCGCGATTTCATCGTCATCGGTCAGCCTGAACACCTGCACA
>DAOTWV010000012.1:0-1583 GCA_034435695.1 Anaerolineales bacterium
GGCGATTCCTCACCCGTTTCTGCCGGGGGTAACTTCGGCCTGGACGGACGGGCTCTGTGACGCTTGCCAGGACCCATAAGAGGGCTTCCACCCCCTCCCGGCTGGGCTGGAGCACCAGTTTGACAAAGTGGTCCTTCAGGGTGGCCAGGGCGTGGGCGAAATTCACGGCCCAACGGTGCTTGCGGTGCGCCGTCACACGTTCCACCGCATGCTGGGCCACCCAGCGGAACACCGACGCGATGGCGACCAAAAGGAGCTTGGCGTAGAAGTCCTGCTGCACCGTCAAGACCGATTTGCCGGTGAAACGCTCGACTTCCACCCGGCACTTGAGAACCTTGTAGCTGCCCTCCTCCACGCCCCAGCGCAGGGCGTAGAGGTGGGTCAGAGCGGCCGCGGAATACCGAGATGCGTCCAGAAGAGAGGTGGCCAACACTACGACCTCGCCGCTTGGGAGGTCCAACCGAATCAGACGCACCTCGAGGGGCGCGGTCGAAAGCCCCAGCGCCTGGCATTGGGCCACGGCAGGCGGAGGGCATCGAAGGGTAACCACGGCGTCCTGGGCACCGGAGGCAAGAAACTCCCGCACCACCTTCCACCCTCTGTGTTCGGTGGGCAGGCGGCACAGGAAGTGAACCCCGCGGTGCAGAAGGTAGCGAAACACCCAGTAGCCGCCATATCCGCGGTCCAGGAGGCACAGATCCCCGGGGCGAAGATGGTCGGCGTGGGCTTTGAGCAATTGCCGCTCGCCGAAGGACGTCGGGGTGATTGTTCCATGGAGGGGGATCTGGTTGAGGACGTCGTAGAGCACCGAGAGTCGGGCGATCACCCCGGGCTCCCCGTGGGGCGGGTTCCCCCAGGTGCCGTAGTGGGCCTGGATCTCCTGGGTTTTGGGAAGGGCGGCGGTGGAGCCATCCACGGCGACCACACGAAAGCCCTTCCAGTTGCGCCAGGGCATGTGGCGGTAGAAATAGGCGATCACGACCGCGTGGAGGGCCTGAAACGCGGTGGGCAGAAGCTTTTTGCGGGCCTGGCAGACGGCCGCGGGGGTGGCGGGAGCGGGGCGCAGGCCTGTGTTCTCCATGCCGAGGAAGAATCGCTGGAGTTCTTTCGCGAGAGATCCTTGGAGCAGATTCAGGAGAAAGAGGATCATCGTAGCAAACGGGAGCGTTCGTCGCCTTGTGAAGTCTGTTGGGTTGGCGCGATGGGCAGCACAAAATGTCTCAGAGTGAATTAGTTTGTGGATCTGTTCCATGAGTGGCACGAGATTTGCTACATTAGAAGGCAAGCCCCGTGCCAGACCTGAGGGCTTCTAAGAGTTTTTTGTTCATCGGCGGCCTCCTCTCCATGGATCTTTGCTAGCCGATTTTACCATAACGCGGCCGCCAGTACAGCACTTTTCGGCCAAATTGGCTTAACTTAATGACATTGATTCACGATTTACGATTCAATGTCATTAAGTTAAGCTAATTTGGCCGATAAGTGCTGTACTGGCGGCTGCATTATGGTAAAATCGGCTAGCAAAGATCCACAGAAAGGAGGCCGCCGATGAACAAAAAACTCTTAGAAGCCCTCAGGTCTGGCAC
>DAOTWV010000013.1:0-4593 GCA_034435695.1 Anaerolineales bacterium
GCACGGTGATGGGCTGGACAGGCTGGAACCCCCTTGTGGGGGGCAGGCGCCTGTCCCACTATGCCCGTAGGCCGGGCATTCGTGTCCGGCACGGTGAGGGCTGGACAGGCTGGAAAGCCTGTCTCACTATGCCCGTAGGCCGGGCATTCGTGTCCGGCACGGTGAGGGCTGTACAGGCTGGAACCCCCTTGTCGGGGGCAGGCGCTCCTCCTACTACGCGCCATCCTGTCCGGCGGCCTCGCGGTGCAGGGCAGCGTACCGTCCGTTGCGTGCCAGCAATTCGGCGTGCGTGCCGTCCTCCACGATGCGCCCATCGTCCACCACCAGGATGCGGTCGGCGTTGACGATGGTGGAAAGGCGGTGCGCAATCACCAGGGCGGTGCGCCCTTCCAGCAGGCGCTCCAGGGCGCGCTGAATGAGCAACTCGGTTTGCGTATCCACGCTGGACGTGGCCTCATCCAGGATGAGGATGCGCGGGTCGGCCAGCAGGGCGCGGGCGAAGGAAATCAACTGCCGCTGCCCAACGGAAAGGCGCGTGCCGCCCTCCTCCACCGAAGTCTCGTACCCCTGCGGCAGGGCGGCGATGAAATCGTGCAGTCCTACGGCGCGCGCCGCGGCCTCGATATCGGCCTGCGAGGCGTCCAGCCGTCCAAAGGCGATGTTTTCGCGAATCGTGCCGTTGAACAGAAACGGCTCTTGCAGCACCAGCCCGATTTGACGGCGCAGACTGGCCTGCGTGACGGTGCGCAGGTCGCGCCCGTCAATCAGCACGCGTCCGCTGGTGGGGTCGTAGAAGCGCGCCACCAGTTTGATGAAGGTGGTTTTCCCCGCGCCGGTTTTGCCCACCAGGGCGACAGTCTGCCCGGCGGGGATGTGTACATCCACCCCGTCCAGCACGACTTCGCCGCCCTCGTCGTAGCGGAAGGTGACGTTCTCGAAGCGAATTTCCCCCCGGATGGGCGGCATCTCAATGGCATCCGGAGCGTCCTGCACCTCGATGGGGGTATCCAGCAGGGCGAAGATGCGCTCCCCGCCGGCCATGACGGACTGGAAGGTATCGAAACGGCGGCTGAGGTCGCGGATTGGCTCGAAGAAGCGGCTGATGTACAGGATGAAGGCCACCAGCACGCCGGCGGTGATGTCACCGCGCAGCACCGCTACCCCGCCAATCCACACGACCACTGCGGTTGCCAGTGCGCCCAGCAGGTCTACCCCCGGCAGAAAGACCGCCGTCAGACGCGCTGCCTCCAGTTTGACATCCCGGTGATAGCGGTTGGGGCGGGTGCGGAAATGCTCGAAGTTGTAGGCTTCGCGGGCGAAGGCCTGCACGACGCGCACCCCGTTGATGTTCTCGGCCAGGACGGAACTCACCCAACTGGTGGCGGCGCGCACCATGCGGTATTTTTCGCGCGATTTGCGCCGGAAGACGACCGTCATCCAGGCCATGACCGGCAGCACGGTGAAGGTCAGCAGGGAAAGGTTCCTGTCCATGCTCAGCATGGCGAAGATGACGCCAAACAGGTTGACGAAATCCCGCGCCACGGCCAGGATTGCCCAGGTGAGGAACTCGCGCATCACGCCCACATCGTTGATGGTACGCGTGATGATGCGTCCCACGCTGTAGCGGTTGAAGAACGAAAGCGAAAGCGCCTGCAAGTGCTCGAAGATGCGCGCCCGCATGTCGTAGATGATGGATTGGCCGACGCGCGCCATGATGTTGACGCGCAGGAAGATGGCCGTCCATTGCGCCAGGGCGACGCCCAGGTAGGCCAGCACGGCGTTCCGCAGTGCCACCGGGTCGCCGGCGCTCAGGCCGTTGTCAATGGCGATTTTGACCAGGTACGGCCCGGCCACGGCTGCGCCGGCGTTGATAATCATCAGCACCAGCGAGATGAGCATCTGCCAGGTGTAGGGGCGCACGAAGCCCATCATGCGTTGCAGCACGGCGCGGTTGTAGCCTTTGTGCGAGTCTTCGTAACTCTTCAGGATGTAGGCTGGCGGCTGGATAGGTTGGGTCATGAGCGGTAATCAGGAGCGGGGGCAGGGGAAGTTGCGCCCTGCAATTGCAGTTCGTAAATTTCCCGGTAGGGGCCGGGTTGGGCAATCAGTTGCTTGTGGGTGCCGCGCTGCACGATGCGCCCCTCTTCCATGACCAGAATCAGGTCGGCGCGGCGCACGGTGGAAATGCGGTGCGCAATCACGAAGGTGGTGCGCCCCTGCATCAGCGTATCCAGCGCCTGTTGGATGAGGCGCTCGGTGTGCATGTCCACGCTGGATGTGGAATCGTCCAGGATGAGGATGCGCGGGTCCATCAGCAGGGCGCGGGCGATGGCGATGCGCTGGCGCTGCCCGCCGGAGAGGGTCATGCCGCGTTCGCCGATGAGGGTATCGTACCCTTCGGGCAGGCGGGTGATGAAATCGTGCGCCTGGGCGGCGCGCGCCGCGGCCTCGATTTCTTCCATCGAAGCGTCCGGGCGGCCAAAGGCGATGTTCTCGCGCACGCTGGCGGAGAAAAGCAGCGAGGTTTGCAGCACGATGCCGATTTGCCGCCGCAGCGAAGGCAGATGCACCTGGCGCACGTCGCGCCCGTCCACACGCACCGCGCCGCTGGTGACATCGTAGAAACGCGGAATCAGGTTGACGAGGGTAGTCTTGCCGGAGCCGGTTGCTCCGATGAGCGCCACAATCTGGTTGGGTTCCACGTGCAGGTGGATGTCCTGCAAAGCGGGCGCCTGCTCGCCCTGATAGTGGAACGAGACTCCCTCGAAGTCCACGCGCCCCTCCAGGGGGGGCAGGGACGCGGCCTGAGGGGGGGAGGCGATTTCCTGAGGGGTGTCCAGCACCTCGAAGACGCGCTGCGTCCCCGCCAGGGCTTCGCCGCCCATGTTGACCAGCCACACCAGTTGACGCGCCGGCAGCGCCAGCATCACCATGTAACTGTTGAAGGCCACCACCTGTCCGACGGTCATCTCGCCGCGCAGCACCATGCTGCCGCCAAACCACAGGATGAGAATCGTCCCCAGCACGGCCAGCAGGCGGGTGGTAGGCATGACCTTCGACCACTCGCTCACCACGGTGACGCGGGCGTGGTACAGGGCGCGGTTGGTCTCGTCGAAGCGGGCGATTTCGTATGGTTCACGGGCAAAGGCGCGCACCACCTGCGCCCCGGTGACGTTTTCCTGCAGGCGCGAGGAGAGTTCGCCCAGGTTGTTGTCCACATCCAGGAAGAGGCTGCTGATGCGGCGGCCAAACCACACCGTGATGCCCACCAGGGGGATGAGCGGCAGCATGGCAATCCAGGCCAGACGGGCGTTTTCGATGAAGAGCAGCGCCACCACCCCCAGGGCCAGCACGCTCAGGCGTGCTATTTCGATGAGGCCAAAGCCCACGAAGCGTTCCAGAGAGCGCAGGTCTTCGATGCTGCGGCTGATGAGTTGCCCGGTTTGGGCGTGGTCGTGGTAGGCAAAGGAAAGGTGCTGGATGTGGTCGTACATGCGGTTGCGAATGTCGTAGCCCAGGTGGGAGGCAATCCATTCGCTCAGGTAACGCTGTCCACCGGAGAAGCCGGCGTTCAGGATGCCAATCGCCAGGATGAGCAGGGCTGCGTTACGCAGCAGGTGCATGTCGCGCTGTGCCAGGCCGATATCAATCACCCGGCGGATGATGTCCGGCACCAGCAATTCCAGGGCGGTCAGACTGAGCAGGAAGAAAGTCGCCAGCGCAACCTGCCGCAGGTAGGGGCGCAGGAAGGGACGCAGGCGCAACAGTGTTTTCATAGCGTGAATTGGGTTTCTTTTTCGTCCACGGTCATGATTTCGGGCGGGGTGTAGGTGTTGCCCTCGCCTTCGCCTGGGCGTTGCCCTTCGGGGTAGCGCTCGTAGAACAGGGTGCAGCGCGCCGTGTATGTCCCGGCGGTGACGTTGCCGCGCAGGTGCAGGTTAATTTCGTTTTTGGGCGACATGGCGCCCAGGATGCTGGCCTCGGCCACTTCCTCGCCCTGGGGGTTGAAGACGTGGATTTCTGCGGATGGGCGGCGCTGGAAGGGGGTCAGGTGCAGGGTGACTTTGACGACCGGGCGGCCATCGGGCCAGGGTACCATCTCAAAGGTCTGGATGCGCACTTCTTCTGGGGGAAGCGGCACCTCGTTAGGGTCGCGGAAGAAAATGTCCATGGGAAAATCCCTCTCGTAGTTAGAAGTTTGTCTAATTATACCATTTTGTAACGTAATGTCCGGCAGGTCGCGGATGTGGGGGAGCACTAAAGATATGTTGGTCAGTAGAACGCTGATAACGCTGGTGCCGCTGATATCCGCTGGTTGTGTTGGTTTTCGCCGCTTCGTTGGCCGCATCTGCGAGAATCTGCGTCAAATCTGCGGTATCTGCGTTCCGTTGTGCCAGGCCATACCGCGATTCACCAACAACGTTTTCGTGCTCTCTGCCGGGCATCAGCGCGCATCCAGGCCCCGCCTCTCCGGCGGGATGGCACACCAAAACCGCTTGCGTACCCCCCGCCCGCGGCGCGGCTTGACAAATACCTTCGTGTGGCTTAAACTCAAAGCACTATGACGCACATTTTCCCCGCCCGCTTCTCCTC
>DAOTWV010000014.1:0-6630 GCA_034435695.1 Anaerolineales bacterium
CCAATCGCCATCCCGACCGCGGCCAATTCGTCCTCCGCCTGCACCACGGCAAACGTATTCTTGCCGTTCTCGTCCTTGCGCAGTTTGGGCAGGTACGTGTTCAGCGTCTCCGCCAGGCTGGAAGCCGGGGTGATGGGATACCACGCCACAAACTGCACCCCGCCGTAAATCGAACCCAGCGCCCCGGCGGTGTTCCCGTCGGTCATGATGTACCCCTCGGTCTTGTCCATCGGCATGACCACATAGGGGTCCTTCTTTTCCAGGTTCTCCGCCGCCCATTGGGCTGCCGCTTCCACCACGCCCATGTTGAGCGCCACCGGCTTCTCCTTGCCTTTGAAGTGGAACTCCAGCGCCGCGCGGATGGCATCCATATCCAGCCCCAGCAAGTGCGCCAGCACACCCACGTACACCATGTTCGCCACATAACTGCGCAACTTGCTTGGCGCGCCCGATTCCTTGGCCAGTTTTTTCACCGGCATGGCATACACCACGATGTCATCGCGCGGAATAGCCTGCTTGATGCTCTCGTCATACAGCAGCACGCCGCCCGGCTTGACATCGGCCACGTCGCGCGCAAAACTGGCAGGGTTCATCGCCACCACGATTTCGTGCTCCTCGCGGCGCGCCAGATACCCATCCTTGCTGATGCGAATGGTGAACCAGGTGGGCAACCCCTGGATATTCGAGGGGAACAAATTCTTCCCCGAAACAGGCACACCCATCTTGAACACGGTGCGCATCAGGGTGATATTCGATGTCTGGCTACCGGAGCCGTTCACAGTACCCACCGTGATGGAAAAATCGTTCACGATGGGTTCCATGCCCTCCGGGAGGTCCAGATGCACCGAAGGCTGTACAGTAGTCATGGAAAAACTCTCCTTCCTGAAAATTGACACAAATCGAGTTGCAACACAAATACACCACCGCAGCCTCACGCTGGTCGGTGGTGCAACAAATCCTTGTGCGCAATCAAGGCCTGCAGCCCTTCTTCGAAATCCCCGGCACGAATAGCGTCCACCATCTGTTGATGGTAACGCCACACCTGCCGCAGATAATCGTAATCGGCATACAGGTTGAGGCCAAACGACTCATAGGCATCCCAAAACGCCTCCAGCAAGCCGAGCACAAATGGGTTTTGCAACTTGCGGTAAAGCATCAAGTGCAATTCCCGGTGCTCCTCATGTGGAATGCGTACTGGCGTGCCATCCAGTTTTTGCCAGGCTCGCTCCATCAAAGCCTGCAAATCGGCGTGGTCTTCCGGCGTGAGCATCGAAACAGCCTGAAACCAGTAAGCCTGTTCCAGTTTGTTGCGCACATCGGCGTAGTAATCGAAATAGCGGCGGTCCAGGTGAATGGCGTACACCAGACTGAGACGCACGGCAGGCGCAAACGAAAAAGGTACCCGCCGAATCCCCAGACGGGGACGCACATCTACCAGGTCCAGTGCGCGCGCCACCTCCAGATGCTCGCGCAACTTCGACACGCTGACTCCCAAATCGCTGCTCATCTCTTGCAGCGAGGGCAATTTGGTCTGTGCAGCGTCCCCTCCATTCGGTGTCTGCGCCAGATAGCGCAAAAACTCTACGGTACCTTGATGCATGGCTGTTTCATTCCTCGCAACCGGAATACTCACATTTTTAGCATTAATCCTATTAATCTGCGCAGGCAATTGTACTACCGCCTGTTCCTGGCGTCAATGTGTTAATGCCAATCTAAAACGCGCCCCCCTGGAAGCCCGGTGGTTCATCGCCGGGCGTGGAAAGCCCCCAAAAACCAGGGGCATTAAACACCAAACGCCAGGGATGACCCTGGCGCATCGCTGTACCCTGTCTTGCAGAAAAGAGAACCATCCGTATTCAGGGTATCCGCATCACACCTCCTCACGCATAGAACGCATACACACTGGCCCACCCCCACAACGTCAACCCGGCCAGAAAGAGCACATACCCCGCCCCGCGCCACCGTCGAACGCGCGGCAACCAGCATCCGGCAAGCCATGCCCACTGCCACCACCCCAGCGCCAACACCCCTGCCAGGGGAAGCAACACCGGGAACGCATAGCGCGCCACGGGAATATTCACCCAGGCCGAAAGCACGTGGTGCGCCCCGCGCATCAACGTCAATCCCCACGAAATTCCAACCGCCAGCCCCCCCACCACTCCCACATCCCACGGGAAACGCTGGCGCAAGCGCCACATGGCTGCCAGCGCCCCCAGCAACAAAAACAGACTCAATGCCAGCAACCCCCGGTACGGGTGATGCCCCAGCAACAGCACATGTCCCCAGCCGAAAAGCGCCCAAAACGAGCGGAACAACTTTTCCCCCGCCGACACGTAATACCAGACCGCGCCTTTCCAATCCCGCGCCGTGTACAGCGCCAGCGAAGCAAACTGCTGCCCCGTATACCCGAATACCCGTCCCCACAGCGCATCCATCCAGGGACGCGGATTTACCCACGTGCGCTCAAACGAAGCATTGCGCAACAAATTTTCCACCTGCACACCGCCCCACACCCCTTCGCGAGCATCCTCCCCCGCCCAGCGGGGTGCACCGCCATCGGCGAAATCGCCTACCGCCAGCACCGCGCCATCCACGAACAAATCAACAGGCTCCGGGGGCGCTTGCACTGCCGGGCCAAATTGCACCCAGGCACGCGATACCGGTGCATCGGGCAGGCGCACCGTCCAGGCATAAAAACGCGGCCGGGTATCCACCTGTACGCTATTCTCCCCGCTGAGGGGCGGGAGCGCCCGGCTTCCAACGGGAACCAGCCGTGGGACGGCAACTTCCACCGGCGCAGTCGCCCACACCCACGCCCCCAGGGTCAGCGTCTCTCCCGCATGGGCGGGCAGCACATCCCGCGACAACAGTTGCAGCACTTGTGTCGTGCGGTTGCGCCCTTCCAGATGCAAACGCAACGCCGATTGCCCCAGGGGAGCATCCATCACCTGAACCCGCGTCGTTTCCTGTTGGGCGGTACGGCGATACCACAGGGCGGCATCCCCGCCTCGCAAAGCCGCCACCGCTCCCCCCACCAGGACGACACCTGCCAGCACCCACGCCCAGCGCCGACGCGCCCCGCGCAGCCAGGAAAACACGAACACCACCGGAATCAACGCCGGTGCAAAGAACACCGTGCGCTTTGCCAGCAGACACAAACCCGCCGCAAACACCAGTAAGCCCGTATCCCGCCAGCGCCAGCCGCAGCGGATGAGGCGTATCCCGGCGTACAGGAAAAGCGTAAACGCGGCAATCCCGGCCACGTCATTGTTCACCGCCGTCATGATATCCACGAAGGAAGGCAGCGCCGCCATGAAGGCCGGAATCATCCAGCCCAGGGGGTGCCCGCGCGGCACCACCAGGGCAGTCGCCGCCCACGCCAGCCAGATAGTCAGCAAAAACAGGCCCAACGAAACCAGGCGGGCAGCATACAACTGCGGTAACACATCCAGGGGAGGGAAAAAGCGCGCCGGCAGCGCCGCCAGGAAGTAGTACAACGGGGGATTGCCCACTTGCGGCACGGGAGCAATCCAGGGCACCTCCGCCTTGGGGCTGGGCGGTGCGCCCATGTTGCGGAAAAAATCGTGCGCAATCATCGAGCGCAATGTGGCAGCCCGCATCTCCCGGTCGAAATCCCCCTCCTGCGGCCAGCCAGGCCGATGTGCTATCAGCCAGACATACTCGAAGTGCGCGGTTTCATCGTAATGCTGCCAGGGCGGCACCAAAAACGTGTACACCAGCCCGTTGAGCAGCGCAAAAGACAACACAATCCAGAGGGTGCGACGAGACATGGAGACCTGGAGAAAGAACGTCAAGAATTCGCCGAAGCACGGCGGATGATTTCATCCAACCCGCGGGTGAGCAAATCATCAATCAGGGTATAGGTATCTTCCAGGGTACGCCGCGAGCGCCCGATGGGGTCGCTCACATCGAAGGGCGGCCCACACATCTCACTGAGCAGCGCAACCCGCCCGGCTATCTGCGGGAACTCGACCTGCAAGGCCTCTTTTTGTCCCTGCTCCATTACCAGAACCAGGGCAAAACGCCGCAACAGCCCCCAACTGACCATCCGGGAACGGTGTTGACCGAGGTCCAACCCCCAGCGCTGCGCCATATCCACCGCGGCAGGCATGGCCGGGAAACCCGGCTCTGTCCACGTACCCGCCGATTCAATGCGCCAGTCGCTCAGATTTACGCCACGCTGCGCCAGTTTATCGCGCAGCAAGGCGGCAGCAAACGGAGAGCGGATTTGATTAGCCGTACACACGAACAATACCGAAGGCATATCACACTCCTTGCGTGGATTTACGCCAGCGTACACCCCACAAGGATACCACACCCCCCAGAATGATGGGCAACACCGCCACCGCCTGTAACAACACGCCATACGAAAACGCCGGCGTCTCTGCAACCCCAAACAGTCCCAGCGCCAGAATGCAGGCATACTGGAACGCCCCCACTCGCCCCGGCACCCCTGGCAAGGAAACGACCGCCTGCAAAAAAATCAACACTGTCATCGCCCCCAACACACTGCCAGAAATCCCCAGCGCCCGCAGCAGCGCCCAGTTTGGGAAAACCGCCGTCCCCCAGATGAAGAACGACCCCGCCATCAGCGAGAACAGCGCCCCAGGGCGACGCACCACCCCCAGGGTTTGCAGCGCATCCCGCAAAAGGGGAACCACGCGCCCCCGCAGCGGCTCCGGCAACCTGTTGGCTATGCGCAAAACCCAGGGAGTCACGCGTTCCCCCCCCGCCACCAGCAGGCCGCAAGCGGCCACCGTCACCCCCAGCAGCATCCACCCGGAGCGGCTGACCCATCCCGGCAAGGGGAAAAACAGCACCGTCCCCAGGAAAAGCAAACCGTAGAACAGCGTATCGAGCAACTTCTCCAGGGCGATGGTACCCAGGGCATAAGCCGTTCCTGTCCCTTCGATACCCACCAGGTAGGCGCGCGACAGGTCGCCGGTGCGCGCCGGCAAAATGTAGTTGAACATCTGCCCCACCAGAATGGCGCGCAGCCCCAGCCCAAAGGGGACGTGCATGCGCCGCCCGGCCAGCAGCACCTCCCAGCGCCAGACCTTCGCCAGGTTGTTGAGCACCACCCCCGATAACGCCAGCAGCACCCAGGCTGGCGAAGCCTCGCGCAGCACAATCCAGGCCGCCGCCAGCGGCACATCACGCAGCGCCAGATAGCAAAACAGCCCTCCCAGCGCCAGCCCCAGCACCCAGCGCACCCAGACGCGCTTCACCGCCGCCCCCCACGCAGCCACTGCCACAACACCAGCGCGGCAAACCAGGGGTATTCGGCATAGCGCCGCCACAGACGGCGCGGCTCGGTTGCCAGGCGAAAAAGCCACTCCAGGCCAGAACGCTGCACCCAGCGCGGGGCCTGCGGCTTGCGCCCGGAGAGGAAATCGAAGGCCGCGCCCACCCCAATCAGCGCGGGAACCCCCAAAGCGGTGCAGTGCTCTGCCATCCAGCGTTCCTGCCGTGGCGTTCCCAGCCCTACCCACACGATATCAGGGGCTGCGGTGCGGATGCGCGCCACCGCTTCGGCATCTTCCGCAGGCGTGAGGGGGCGAAACGGCGGCGAGTACGTACCCGCCACCTGCAAGCCGGGAAAGCGCGCCTGCAGACGCTGCGCCAATGCTTCGGGCACGCCAGGCGCGCCGCCGTAAAAGTAATGCCGCCAGTTGCGGGAAAGGCCGTACGCGCAGGCCGCCAGCAGCAGGTCGGGACCATACACGCGTTCCACCTGCGGGAAGCCCTGAGCGCGCAGCAGCCACACGATGGACATGCCATCGGGGGTGGTCAGCCCCGAATTATTGACTATACGCACAAGAGCGGGGTCGCGGCGATACGCCATGACCGCATGGGCAGGCGTCACGCACACGTAATGCGGCGTGCGCTGCGCAATCCAGCCGGCAATCGTTTCCAGCGCCAGCGGCATGGTGAGGGCATGCACGCGCACGCCCAGGATATCCCCGGCCGGCAGATTCACGCTGCGCCCTCCTGCTGCGGCTGCAGGTACAGGTTCGCGGCCAGCGCCCCCAGCGCCCACACCAGCCACAACAGCGGCGCCGCCCGGATAAGCCCCCACACCACGGCATCGAAGATGCCATGCACGCCCAGCGCAATCTGCGCGAGCAGCACGCCCACGCCGACGGCGCGTCCCAGGCTATCGGGCGCACTGCGGTACAACCGCCAGCCCACCCCCATCGCACCCAGCCAACACGCCAGCCAGGCAATCAGGCCGGGAATCCCCACATCTACCCCAATCTGCAGGAACAGGTTGTGGGCGTGCACGATTTTCCCCGGCCCCTGCAGAAAGAAGGGATACAGCAAATCGGCCACCGGCCCAAAGGTGCCCATGCCGACCCCCGTAAAGGGGAAATCTTGCATCATGTACACAGCCCGCGACCAGATGTCCATGCGCCCTTCCAGGCCGCTGACCGCCCCCGAGGAGTTGAGCGCGTTCCAGATGCTCTGCCACCCCACGGTGGTTTGCACTGCCCAGGCAGCCGCACCGCTCCCGGCCAGCGCCGCGCCCACTCCCCACCAGCGCCAGCGCAACACGAGCAGCAATCCCAGCGCCAGCGCGGTTCCCATCCACGCCCCGCGGGATTTGGT
>DAOTWV010000015.1:0-1502 GCA_034435695.1 Anaerolineales bacterium
TGCCCTGACGCAGGGCGTGCAGCACCTCGCGGATGCCGTCATCCAACGTAAACTGGGCTTCGAAACCCAATTCGCGGCGTACTTTATCAAATGAAACGCTGATATCGCGCATATCGCCGCCAAAAGTCATGTCCTTGTAATGCACGGTGGTCTCCGGCAGGCGCTTGAGAATGCGCGCAACGACTTCGTCTTTGGTGTAGTTTCCTGCAGGGGTTCCCAGGTTATACACCTGCCCGCGTGTCTTGTCATCCGGGGCATCCAGCCCCATCAACAGGCCGCGCACCCCATCGCGCAAATGCAGGTACGAGCGGGAATAGCCGCGCTGGTAAATCAACAATTCGCGCCGCAGGTAGGCTTCCAGCACGAATTGATTGACAATCATATCGAAACGGGTGCGCGGCGCAATCCCATACAAGGTGGCAATACGAAAAATCAATGCCCCGCAATCGGCATCAGCGCCCTGCCCCAGCAAAAACCGCTCGGCGGCGATTTTGGTCTCGGCATACAGAGATTGCGGCGTGAGCGGGGAATCTTCGGTCACGGGTGCGCCATCGGCGGCCAGGCCGTACACACTGTAGGTGGAAGCGTACACAAAACGGCGCACGCCCAATCGCTCGGCCTGCTCGAAGGTACGCTGTACGGCCTCCACGTTGTAACGCCAGGCCACCTGACGCCCCACCGCCTGACAGGCCGGGAAGCCGGCGATGGCCGCCAGGTGTACGACCGCATCCGGGGCAGGCCACGTCGAAGGGACAGCCTGCAAAATGGCACGCGGCTCCCACACATTGGCCTTCACGAAATGAAAATTGGGGTGGGGGAAATACGCCAGCAGCGATTCGCCGCCATACAGTAAATCATCCACTACCGTGACACGGTGACCAAGACGCAATAACTCGCCTACCAACAGCGAACCGATGTACCCTGCCCCGCCGGTTACCACAACATGCCTACTCACAAGGCACCTCCTCCGCTTGCGGCCAGACAATTACAACCTGCGTGCCACGCGCACGCAGCACCGGCACATTTGTGTGGTCACCGTCCACCACTGCAACCCCCTGCTCCAGACACGTCAGGCGGCAAATGTCAGCAATATCCCCTTGGGCATCGATGCGTACACTCGTAAACCCGGCTTCACGCGCATCAACGAGCAAATCTCGCACCCTGGAACGTACCCGCCGGTACAGGCGCATGGATGTCTCGATGTAATTCACCGTCAGGCGCGCCCGAAAGGCCAGGCCTTCCGGGGTGATGATGTAGCGCAATTTCCGCCGCTGGGCACGTTTCACTTTGACGTACCCCTTGGCCACCAGGCGCTTAAGGTGCCAGTTGACCGTCCCCACGGCCACTCCCAATTGCGCAGCCAGGGAGGCCTGGGTCACATCCGGGTCGCGCTCGATGTGTTCCAGCAGTTCCAGTTCACGTAAAGTCGGGTCGTTTGTCGTCATGAGCACACTCAAAATTCAGCCGCTGAATTATAACCGTTTTGGGGAGCAGGTCAAGGG
>DAOTWV010000016.1:0-5844 GCA_034435695.1 Anaerolineales bacterium
GTGCGGCCAGCATCTGATACCCGCGCCACACCATGCGCACCGTCCCCAGGTTGCCCATCACCGCCACCGTGACCGCCGCCAGCAGGCCGCCGGCGAGACTGTGGACGGTGGACGATAGACGGTGGACGGTCGACGGTCTACCGTCTATCGTCTTCTGTCCATTCGTCAGATTCACCCCCAGTGAGAACGCGCCCAGCACAATCAGCATGAACAGCGTGGGGATGAGCAGGTTGTAGGCAAAGGCCGGCACGATGCCCAGGAACTTGACCAGCACCCCGGCAATCACGAAGCCGTAGTAGTAGTAATTGATGTACCCGCCGGCGTACCACGGGTCGTAAGGCGGGAAAGTGGTGCTTTTCAGCACGGCGTTGAAATACGAGAAATCCATCGGCTTCTCGCCGCCCTTCCAGGGATGCCACAGGTCGGGGTTGCCCCAGCGCAAAAAGAGCACCAGCAGGAAAGCGGCCAGCGCCACGGCCTCCACCGTCAGGAAATAGCCGCGGCGTTCTCGCCACTCGGCGCGCAGGTCGGCGCGCTGAATCCAGGCCAGCGCCGCGCCGCTCACGGCAATCAGCGTCAGCACCGCGCCAATCAGCGGCCGCTCGAAGGGCACCTGATACGAAGCCGCCAGCCACACCGCCCAGGCCAGCAGCAGCAGCCCGCTCAGGCGCGCCAGCGGATAGCCCCGGTCGGGGAGGGAGCGCAGCGCCAGCCGCAGCCAGGGGTACACCGCCAGCCCCAGCAGGCCGATGACGAGATACCACACCGCCACCCCCAGGGGATGCCAGCGGTTGAGGGGCGAATTCTCATGGAAGAGGGCGCGCCAGGTGCCGCCCGCCCGTTGCAGGGACAGCCGCGCCGCGGGGAGCATCAAATCCATGGGGTGCGCGGCGGCCTTCTTGGGGGTGACGCGCACCACCTTCGAGAAATCCACATTCCCCAGGATGGCGCGCACCCGCGCGGGGTCGTAGTCCGCATTCTTGCGGAAGATGAACACCTTCGGGTGGTCGTACACCGTAAAGGCCTCTTCCGCAAACTGGTCGTTGATGCGCCACGGCCCCAGGGTGGGCGCGCTCTCGAAGACCTGCACCAAATCGAAGCCCAAATCGCCCTGAAAATCGCCCGGCTGCGCCACGTTGTAGCACCACTCGATGGTGCGCGTCTCCGGGCAGCCCAGCAGGTGACGGTAGTACAGCGTGGTCATCGGGAAGCGTTCCGGCAGGCGCGGCAGGGTCGCCCATTGGCGGCTGGACGAGATGGCGAGGTAATCGGCCTGGTCCAGGATGCGCTCAAAGCGCGCCAGTTTGTCGGGGTTGTCATCCCAGTACATGTTGAAGTTCAGGTCCTGGGGGTACAGGCCGCCGAAGCCGTCGTAGCCGTCCATGCGCAGGGGCAGGCCGTCATCCCAATCGCCCTCGTTTGCCAGCGCCGCGCCGCGCAGTTCGAGGGCCGCGCCTTCGCCCTGCACGCTGAGGAACAGGTAGTAGGTGGTATCCTCCGCCAGCGGGACGGGGGTATCGAAGGTGAAGGCAAATTCGCTTCCATCGGCGGCCACCGGCTGCTCGAAGGTATCCGTCAGCGAGGCGGAACCCAGCACCTGACTGCCATCGGGCTGGGCGGCCAGGGTCAGGGTGAGGGTCTTGGGGGTTGGCGGGGGCGCTTCGGGCAGGGAAGCCTGCAGCGTCGCCGTTTGCAGGGTGCCATCCAGCGCGAAGGTGAGCGGCAGGAACTGCCCGCCGCTATCGAGGAAGGCGCGCACATCCAGGGGCACCGTGGCGAGGTCGCCCGCAACGGTCTGGATTTGCAGGTCGAGGCTGCCCTGCAAGGCGTTCTCGCCCCCGCTGAGCGGCAGCATGGCGAAATAGAGCGTCTCCCCGCCGTTGACGGGCAGGACGCGGTCGAGAGTCAGGACAGGCGGTTCGCTATCCGTTGGGGAGAGGCGCACCTCGCCGGTCGCCAGCACCTGCGAGCCGTCCTCGGTGAGCGAAACCAGCAGCCGCAGGCCGACATCCGCGGGATTTTGCTGGCGGTCGAAGACGCGCCCCAGGGTGACGCGGCGCAGTACGCCGCTCTGACGGGCGGTGAACTGCAAGTTGAGCGGCAGGTCGGGGCGCAGCACCAGGTTATACGGCACGCTGACGGGCTGGGTGTACACGTCCCCGGCGGTTTCGATGGGCAGGTTGAGCGGGCCGGGGATGTGCTGGTAAATCCAGCGGGAGGCGTTGGCGCGCGTGAACCCCTGGGCATACACGCCGCGGAAGGCGAAGGCATAGGCCGCGGTAGCGAGCAGGACGAGGAGGGCGAGGATGGTTTTCTCCCTCACCCCAACCCCTCTCCCTAAGGGAGAGGGGCTATTTGCCCCCCTCCCCCTACCCATCCCCCTTAGGGGGAGGGGCGAAGGGGTGGGGGATGAGTCGGGGGGATTTTCCCTCACTCCATCCCCTGGCCCTGAGGAAGCGGGGGGATTTTCCCTCACCCCAAACCCTCTCCCTAAGGGAGAGGGGCTATTTGCCCCCCTCCCCCTTTGGGGGAGGGGCGAAGGGGTGGGGGAAGAAAACACCACCGCGGCGGCGAAAATCACCAGCAAGGGGTAGAGTGGCAGGAAGTAGCGCATGGTGGGGTTGAATTGCGCCGACTGCCACACGAAATAGAAGGCCGCCCAGCCCCACAGCGGCAGGAGTTCGTATGCCCGATGTTTCCAGATGCGCCACAAGGCCCACAGAAAGCCAGCCCAGGCCAGCAGCCCCAGCGGCCAGCCCAGCCCCCAGGCCGTCAGGTTCTGCCAGCCGAAGAGGTGCGAGCGGCGCGCCCACTGCAGCGCAGGCGGAAAGTCCACGTCGCCGGCGGCCTGGTTGCGCTGTTCGATGATGTTGTCCACCCAGGCTTTGTTGGGTTTCAGGCCGAAGAACCCCGGCCCGCTGAAGGCGTACGGCTGGGCGATGCGAAATACCAGCAGACTGGTGACCGCCGCAACCGCCAGCGCGGCCGCGAAGGGCACTTCCACCTGACGGCGCTCCTCATCCGGCAGGCGCAGCCACACGGCCAGGAAGGCCAGCGGCAGCACAATCGCCACCGGCGCGGCGTTCAATTTGCAGGCCGTCGCCAGCCCCAGCGCAACGCCAAACCCGATGGCGGTGGGGAGGAGGGACGACAGACCGCCGACCACCGACCACTGACCACCGACCACCGGCCACAGGTTGTCGGCGGGTACGGGGTGCGGCGCGTCGGGCTCCTCACCTGCCACCTGCTCCCTGTCCCCTGATACCTGCTCCCTGTCCCCTGCCACCTGCTCCCTGACACCTGATACCTGATACCTGCCCCCCCCCACCCACCGCGCCGCGAAATACACCGCCAGCATGGCAAAGAAGTTCAGGAAGGTATCTTCCTTGTAAAAGTGCGAGAGTTGGATGGGCAGGACGGCAAAAGCGTAGAAGGCCGCGGCCAGCAGAGCAGTGCGCCGCCGGAAGAGCGCGGCTGCCGTCAGGTACACCAGCAGCACCGTCCCCAGGTCGAAGAGCGCCGAGAGCGCCCGCCCGGTCAGGGCAATCTCCTGCCAGCCGGGAGGCACGTCGAAAAGCGCATCGGCCAGGTAGCGCGTGGCGAAAAGCGGAAAAGTGCCATACACGAAAAAGGTGTGCCCCACGTTGTGCGGGTTGAGCGTCGAGGCGGCGGTATCGAAAAAGGCGCCCAAACTCTCCACCGGACGCATGTCCGCCGTTACCCAGATGAGAAAACGCTCGTCCGGGTGCATGTAGGTGAATTCATCCCAGCGCAGGTACGAGAAACGCAAAAACGCGCCCGCAGCCAGGATTGCCAGCAGGGTCAGAGTGGTGAGAAGGGATTTGGTACGTGAGGACATGGATGTGTGCGGAGTGCGGAGTACGTTGTACGGAGTACGTCGTACGAGGTACGTGGTACGTACGCCCTACGGCTCAGGGGGAACGGTAGGGGTGGGATAAGGCGGGAAGTTTTCTTCTTCCGCCGGGGGCGGGGTGGGCGCGTCGGCAGGGTGGGCGGGAACCCAGTAGAGCAGGAAGTCCTTGCCCTCCACGGCGCTGACGTAGTGCTGCCACACGCCTTCGGGGTACACCTGCTCCAGCGTTTCCTGCCCGTCCACGTCATCGGGTTTGACCAGGAACAACTTGTTGCCCTGCAAGGGACGCGTGCCCTCGATTTGCTCCGGCCAGATTTGTGTATCGCGGAACGGCAGCCCGGCGTTGATGCCCACCAGACGGGTATCCACCCAGTAGGGGTAAGCCACCGTCCAGGCGTTTTCGGGGTTTCCGCCGCTCTCGATGAAACCGCGTACCACCGCACCCATCTCCGAGGTGTTCCAGGAGGACTGGCGGTACAGGTTGTTGTATTCCACGAAGACGAGGGCGTAATTCTGGAGTGCGGAGACGCCCAAAAGGAGCGCGGCCACCCCCAGGGCGACGCGCCGTCCCGCTTTGGGGGACAGACGCCCTTCCAGGGTGTTCAGCAACCCCTCGAGGGCGAATCCCACCACCAGGAAAACGGGAATCAGCGCCCCGCCGGTACGGTTCAGCGAGGGGTTTTCCGCCGGGAAGGCCAGCGACAAAATCGAAGGCATCATCAGCAGCGGGATGGAAAGCAGCACGAACAGGTCTTCCCACTGGCGGCGGCGCAGGTAGCGCACCAGCAGCAGCACCGCGCCCAGGTGGAAAAGCGCCGCGGCGGTGAACCCCAGCGCGGGGCGTCCCGGCAGCGAGTGTACCCAGATGTTGCCGTTATCCCAGGCAAACATCGCCAGCGCCTTCCCCAGGTTGGAGAAGAAAATTTGCAGCGGCGGCCCCGGCAAGGGATGTTCCAGGCTGGTCAGGCGCGTCATGGCGCGGTAGGAGACCATCTCCGGGTATTCCAGCATGTAGCGCAGCAGCGGCAGGAAGACGGCAAAGGAGAAAATGCCGGTGAGCGCAAAGCCCCACACAGCCTGCATCCGCCCGCCCTGTGCGGCGCGGTGCAGCAGGTAAATGCCCACCGCGGCGGCCACCACGAAGGGCACGATGCGCATGGGACTGTAGCCGTGCAGCCCCAGCCCCAGCCACAGGCCGGAGAGGATGAAATCGTTGCGCCGGCGATGACGCAGGCCGCGCACCAGGTAGTACAACGCCGGGGCGGTGAAGGCCGGGTAGAGGGTGAAGCGCAGGGCGGCGCGTGCAATCACATTCGGCCAGTAGGCCACACCGGCGAAGGCCATCGCCAGCAGGCCGGTGCGCCGGTTGCCGAGTTCCTTGCCCAGCGCGTATATCCACGGCAGGGTGAACAGCCCCATGAAGGCCGTGCCGATTTTCAAACTGAGGAAGGAATAGCCGGTGCGGAAGAGCAGGATGACCGCCGCGGTCAGGTACATCTGGAAGAATTCGCGCCCGGTGTTACGCGGGAAGAAGATGCGCGTCTGCCCGTGCAGCACATCCCACACATCCCACAACTTTTCGGCGTGGTCGCTGACCATTTCGGGCGGCACGCTGCCCAGGCGGTAGAAGCGGAACCAGGCGGCCAGGGCGAAGACGGCCAGCCACAGCAGTTGCCCGCGCGTCAGGCGGAATTCCCACCACGGGCGGCGCAGGGCATCGAAAAGCCGCCGCCACCACACCGGGCGGTCGGGGTCGCGCTCCCAAAAGGCGGTCAGCAGCGCGGCCAGCCCCAGCAGCCACAGGTACAGGTTGAAGGCCGTGAACTGGTTGCCGCCAAACGCGAGGAAGGCCGCCAGCAGCAGGATGAGGGCCGCGAGGAACGGGCGGAAGCGGACACGCGTTTCCACCTCCCCCTCCCCCAACCCCTCCCCCTTAGGGGGAGGGGTTGGGGGAGGGGGAGGTGGAAACG
>DAOTWV010000017.1:0-23522 GCA_034435695.1 Anaerolineales bacterium
CATTAGCCGTATCTGCGAGAATCTGCTGCGGTATCTGCGTTCCGGTGTGCCAGGTCATACCGCGATTCCCCAACGTTTTAGTGCTCCCGCCCGCAAGGAGTGCCTATGAGTGAAAAACTTCCCCCCGTTTGTGATTACGAAGGTTCTGACTATCAGGAAGCCTTTTGGGAGCAAGGTGGACGCGCGTACGAGGACGGTGCCGAAGCCGTGGCCTTGCGCCGTTTGCTCCCGCCGGAAGGCGGTTCGCTCCTGTTGGAGATTGGTGCCGGTGCAGGGCGCAATACGCCTCGTTATCATGGGTATCAGCGCATTGTGGTGATGGATTATTCCCTGACTCAGTTGCAGAAGGCGCAAGCGCGGCTGGGACGTGCTGACCGGTATGTGTATGTGGCGGCCAATGTTTATCGGCTCCCCTTTGTGGACGGATTGTTCGATGGCGCAACCATGATTCGCGTGCTGCATCACATGGCGGATGCCCGGCTGGCTTTGCAGGAAGTGCGCCGTGTGCTGCGCGCTGGTGCGGTGTTTATCCTGGAATTTGCGAACAAGCAGAATCTGAAGGCCATTTTGCGCTACCTGATGGGGCGTCAGGCCTGGTCTCCTTTTACGCCAGAACCGGTGGAATTTGTGCCGCTGAATTTTGATTTTCACCCGCGTACCGTGCGGCAATGGCTTTCGGAGTGTGGATTCACGTTGCAGCGCCAGTTGACCGTTTCGCATTTTCGCATGGGATTGTTGAAGCGGCTTATTCCGACGCGTCTCCTGGTGTGGATGGATTCGATGGCACAATTGACCGGCGATTGGTGGCAACTCGCCCCCAGTGTGTTTACCCGTTCCATTGTGGCCGGCAGCCCCCAGCAACCTCCCCAGGGCTTTTTCCGGTGCCTGAAGTGCGATTCCACTTCCCTGACCGAGAGCCACGATGCGTTGACCTGTGATTCCTGCGGGCATGTCTGGCCAATTGTGGATGGTATTTACGATTTTCGAGAAAAAGAGTGATTTTTGCGCGATGAGCACGGAAAAAAGCAGGTGAGCCATTGCAAAAGCAGCCACCTGCTTTTTTTTCAGGCGCTCTTTTCCACCACCCAGAAGTGAGAAAGTCCCAACACCCGCAAGGGCGTCTGTTCCAGGGCGTGCAGCGTTCCACGCAGGGCTTTGCCTGCTGCCGGGAAGCGGGCGATGATGTTGTCGTATGCGCCAAAAACCACGGTGCGGGTGATGAAACGTACCGGCAGGCCAGTAAACAAGGTGTGCAAATCCTTGCGGGTATACGCGCGCACATGGGGTGCCAGTTTATCTCGCCAGAAGCGCGGCAGATAATTGACCAGCGGTTTGTTCCCAAAATGATATTTTCCCCGCCAGTAGATACCGTGTGTTTCGAAGGGGTACCATCGGTTAGGGCAAAACAGGACGATGCGTCCGCCAGGTTTGAGGGTGCGCACCATTTCGGAGATTGCCAGGCGGTCATCCTGTACGTGCTCAATGACTTCGTGGCTTAGAATCAAGTCGAAATAGGCATCAGGAAAAGGCAGGTACTCTCCCGCAGCGCATAAAATGTGGGCAGAATTCTGGTGCGCTTCTACTGCACGGGGAAAGTCGTATTCCAAGCCAAAAATCGTGCCACCGTGGGGCTGCATGTGTTCGACGTACATGCCTACGCCGCAACCATTTTCCAGGATGTTGCCGTGGATACGCTCTTCTGCCGCCTGAAGAATCAACTGTAAGCGACGTTCTTGCCCTGCGCGCCACACGTAAGAGGGCTCGCCGCGTAACGCAGCCTTGTGCATGTCTCGTGTTGTCAAAGGAATGTGCCTTTCTGTTGAGAATATAGTACAATCTGTTTATCTTTCGATATGCTTCCAGCCACCGGACAGTTTGCATACTGCTTGTAAGCCAACCTGCAGGTCGCACAGGAAAAGCAAAATGTCTGGTCTCGCAGAGGCATGTTATGGTGCGATTTACGTATGCAGGGTGTTCCCTGGATATGCTTCCGCTTACGCCTGGTAGTAAAATTGTAACAACTCAGCCACCCACGCCCAACGATAAATCGTCGGGCTGCTCGGCCAAAGCCGGAACAATCCGGCTGGCGCCATGCAGTCGGGTTTACCCGACTTTGGTGTCCTTGGCCGGGGAATTGATTCCCCGGCGGGTGGGCTGAGCAGTTACGCTGCGCGTATATCTCTCGCGGGATGCCGCTGTGCAAGAGCCGATTACTTACGTTTTTCTAACGCGCTTGCGGTATAGTCATGGCGCATTTCCCTGTGCAGGAGGTTTTACCGATGGCGGAACAAGTACTGGAACACACTTTCAAGGCTGAAATCAAGCAACTGCTTAACATTCTCATCCACTCGCTGTACACCGAACGGGAGATTTTCTTGCGGGAATTGATTTCCAATGCGTCGGATGCGCTCAGTCGGATGCGCTTTGTGCAGTTGACCGAGCAGGATGTGCTCGACCCGGAAGCGGAACTGGTCATCCGTGTCAGTGGAGACCCTGAAAAGCGGCTGCTGGTCATCGAGGATACCGGCGTGGGCATGAACGCCAGGGAACTGGATGAAAATCTGGGGACGATTGCCCACTCTGGGGCGCGCGCTTTCCTGGAAGCCGCCCAAAAGGGGGAATCCACCCAAAATCTGGCCGATATCATTGGACAATTTGGGGTAGGTTTCTATTCCGTCTTCATGGTGGCCGAGAAAGTGGTGGTTACCTCGCGTTCTTATCGTCCACAGGATGAAGCCGCGCGCTGGATTTCCACTGGCGGCGAGAGGTATGTCATCGAGCCTGCAGCAAAAGCGCAGCGCGGCACGCGCATCGAAATTCATCTCAAAGAAGATGCCGTGGAATTTGCACAGGAACATCGTCTGAGGGAAATCATCCGCCGGCATTCGGATTTCGTGGCCTACCCCATCTACATTGGCGAATCGAAGGAGCCGGCCAATACCCGGCAGGCCTTGTGGCGTGAATCCCCACAAGGCATCACCGAAGAGCAGTACAACGATTTCTACAAGCAATTTACACTGGATTTCAAGCCGCCGTTGGTACATCTGCATTTGCGCACGGATGCCCCGGTGCAGATGTACGCCTTGTTGTACATCCCCTCCAGCGCAGAGCGCACGATGTTTTCGTTGCGCAAGGAAGACGGGCTGAAACTGTATGCGCGCAAAGTGCTCATCCAGGAGTACACCAAAGACCTGCTGCCGGAGTACCTGCGCTTCGTGCAGGGCGTAGTGGATAGCGAAGACTTGCCGCTCAACGTCTCGCGTGAGGCGGTGCAGTCCAGCCGGGTGGTGGCGCGCATCCGCAAAGTGTTATCTGGCAAGGTGCTGGGGGCATTGAAGGAAATGGCCGCCAAAGAACCGGAAAAGTACCAGCAGTTTTGGGAGGCTTTTGGGCACTACTTGAAAGAAGGGGTGGCTACGCAAATGGATGCCCGCGAGCGGGAGAAACTGTACCCGCTGCTGCGCTTCCACAGTACGCGCTTCCCCGACCAATGGATTTCACTGCCGGAGTATGTCGGGCGCATGAAGCCAGACCAAAAGGCCATTTACTACCTGTTGGGTGAAGATACGCAATCGGTGCAGCACAGTCCCCACCTGGACCCCTTCCGCAAAGCGGGGTATGAGGTGCTTACGTTGACGGAGGCGATTGACTCCTTCCTGGTAGTGACGTTACGAGAGTACGAGGGCTTTCCGCTGCAAAATGTGGCCTCCGCAGATGTGGACCTCCCGAAAGAGGTGGAAGCCGCGGAGGAAGGTGGGGCTGAGGCCTCTGTGGAGGTTTTGCAGCCCCTTCTGGAGCGTTTCCGTACCCTGTTGGGAGAACGCGTTGCCGATGTGCGTTTCTCGACCCGATTGAGCGACTCTGTAGCCCGTCTGGTTGACCCGGAGGGGACGCCCGGTTCGGAGATGCAACGCGTTTACCGTTTTTTGGAAAAGGAATACCAGGTACCCAAGAAAGTGCTGGAACTCAATCCACAACATGCCCTTATTCGTTCCCTGGCAGGGTTGCCAGAGGAAGACCCGCTGGGAAAGGCTGTCATGGAGCAGGTGTACGAAAGTGCGCTGTTGCTCGAAGGGCTACACCCCAACCCTGCGGCAATGACGGCACGCATTCAGCAACTCATGGAGGCCGCGCTGAAAGTCCACGAATGAAACTTTTTCGGTGTGAAAAACAGGCGATGATGCACTATCGCCTGTTTTTTTTATTTCCCCTGCCGGGCAGGCAGGACGCGGATATTCGTTGGCCTTCGATAATCGGAGAACTGTAGGACAACTGCTTGACAGTTGTCCCCCCCCGCTGAATAAGCGGGACGCGGATGCACGCGGATTTTCGTTGGTTTTGTTGGGTCGTTTACCGTTCCTGTGGGAATCTACGGACGAGAGAGCAGGCGCGTCACTCCGCCGGAGGAATGTCTTGTTGGGGTGCGCCGCGTTGCCACCAGTCTATCCCCTGCATGAGCAATCCGAGTTGTGTGAAGGCTACCCATGTGAAGAATACTGTCAGAGCCGTGGCGGCGGCTTTGATGCCTGCCGGCAGGCGCATTTCCAGGGTTTTCAGCCGCTGCCGGGTACGGGTGAGTAAATCCCGGTATTGCGGGATGATGTTGCGGGCTTCGGACAGGCTTTGTTCGATATCATCCAGTTGCAGGGACATGCTCATCAGGTTCACTTGCATCAAGGCCAGGTTCGATTTGGCGACATCCAGGTCGCTGGAGATTTTGGCGGTTGAATCAGGAATGTTTCCCAGAGTGTAGGCTACCTGACCAAGCGATTCGCTGAGCGACTGAGATGGCTGGTAAGGTTCGCCGGGCATGAAGGGAATGGCGGAGAGGACTGCGATGGTGGATTCGATGGTGGCGGCGTCTTTTTGGGCCGCGTAAAGTGCCTGCTGGGTGTCTTCTACTGTTTGTGGAACGCTTTCATCCAGCAGAGTTTTGAATTCATCCAGCATAGGTTGACTGTCGTTCAAGGTCTCGGCGCTGGCTGCCAGGGTGCGCTTGACGTCTGTCAGGCTATTGGAAGCAGTGCCCAGGGCTTTTTCAGCAGCAGTCAGGGTGTCATCCAGGGCGGAGAGGGTGTCGCGAGCCAGGGCGATTTGCTGCGTGCTCCAGGCCAGGGCCACAGGACGTGCTTTTTGTGTGGCGATGATGCCTGTGATGCTTAGGGCAAATCCGCTCAGGGCAGTGATGATGAGCAAAACGGCTATGATGCGAGGGTAAATTTTGTAAAGTTTCATGGCTCATTGTGGGAAGGTAAGGGTAGGAGGAAAGGCGTATGTTCCCATTGTACACGTTCTTTTTTGGGGATGGAAGCCCGCGTTGCATTTCGTGCATATTCACATGGTACGGGGATGCTGGTTGCATGGGGATGGTTTTTTTGGGCAGGCAAGGGGATTCTGGGTATAATGTACGCCTGTTTTCCCTGGAACACGACACCTGGAGGTGGTATGCACATTCTGGTAACCAATGATGATGGCGTTTTCGCGCCAGGGCTGTTGGCGCTGGCGCAGGCTTTGCGTCCGCTGGGAGATGTGACCGTTTTGGCGCCCGACCGTAACTGGTCGGCTTCCGGGCATGTCAAGACGTTGAACCGCCCTTTGCGGGTTTTCCCGGTGACGTTGGAGGATGGCAGTCCAGCATATGCCTGTGATGGTGCGCCATCCGATTGTGTGGCGCTGCCTCTGTTGGGGCTGTTGGATAGAAAAGTGGATGTGGTGGTCTCTGGTATCAATCCCAATGCCAACCTTGGGCATGATGTCACGTACTCCGGTACGGTGACGGCGGCGATGGAGGCCGTCATTGGGGGGGTACCAGGGGTTGCTGTTTCGTTGGATTCGCCGAATGAGCATCACGGGACCTTGCGATACGATGCTGCTGCCCGCGTAGGGCGCGAGGTGGTGGAGAAGGTGCTGGCGCACGGCCTGCCGGAAGGCGTGCTATTGAGCGTCAATGTGCCCTATGGGAGGTACGAAGAGTTCAAGGGATTCCGCCTCACCCGCCAGGGGGTGCGCGTGTACAACGACAAACTCGTGCGGCGCACAGACCCTCAGGGACGGCCGTACTACTGGATTGGGGGGGACCCTCCCTCGGCTATCCCGGAAGAGGACACCGATTACTGGGCACTGCAGGCAGGGTATGTCTCGATTACGCCTTTGCATCTGGATTTGACAGCATATACCGCCATGACAACATTGCAGGCCTGGTGGGTATAGAAAAATTTCCTATTTGACGCTTGTTTGGCTTAAATGTATAATCTTCCCAGCCTTGTCTCGGCTTTCTTGCAATGTGCATAACATTATGGCCTAATCCATTCAAACAAATATGAGGCCCGCATGGCGCTAAAGGGTAACCTGAGAGATTTCACCATTACGCAATTATTGAACCTGATTAACCTGGCTCGCAAAACCGGTACGCTTTTTGTAGAAGGGCCATCGGAAAAAGCACGAGTCAGTTTTCAAGGTGGTAAACTGGCGTATGCGCACATGGAGGGGGAGGATAACAGCCTGGCAACGATTCTGTACCGGGCGAACAAAATCACGGCGGCGCAGCACCGTACCATCAAAGCGCGGGCAGCGCGGATGAGCGATAAAGAACTAGGGTTATTGCTTATCAACGCCAACTACATTACCCAACACGATATCCTGGCAAGTTTGCAGGCATATTTTGTCAGTGTAGTGCAGCGGTTGTTCACCTGGGTTGAAGGAAATTTTCACTTTGAGAACAATTTGGTGCCCCCGGATGGGAAAATTACCATTCGCATGAACCTGGAGAACCTGATTATCGAGGGTTCTCGCCAGATGCGCGAGTGGGAGCATTTGCAAAGTGAAATTCCCAGCCTGGATATGGCGCTCAAATTTACTGATAGGCCAGACACCAACCTGCGGAATGTCAACCTGAGTGTAGAAGAATGGCGGGTGGTGCATTACATCAACCCCAAGAATACCATTCGGCAGATAGCGCGGGCCACGCAGATGAACGACCTCGAAATTCGGCGCATTGTGTATGGCCTGTTGCAGGCCGGGTTGGTGGAACTGGTGCGCCCAGTGGGTACCGCAAAACTCAAACCTACTATCCCCGGAAAATCCAGCGAAGAACAAAAGTCTCTCGTCAATCGCTTAATTGGTCGTATTCGTTCGCTCTAATTTCCATACAGGACTACGTCTATGCAAACAGTAAAAATCGTTGTTACCGGTCCCTTCAGCGCAGGCAAGACGGAATTCATCCAGTCAGTCAGCGAAATCGATGTCGTTTCCACAGAGCGAAAAATTTCATCTGAGGCGGAACGCATCAAAGCCACAACTACGGTGGCGATGGACTTTGGACGTATCACCGTTGGAGATGACCTGGTTTTGTATCTCTTCGGCACGCCAGGACAGCGGCGCTTTGATTTCATGTGGGAAATCTTGTCAGAAGGTATGCTGGGCTTCATTGTGTTGATTGACAGCACCCGCCCAGAGACTTTTCGGGAAGGCCGCAGTATCCTGGAAACCTTCAAGGCGTACGCGCCTACTCCCTATGTGGTCGCGGCGAACAAACAGGACTTGCCAGATGCCTGGGATTTGGAGGACATGCGCATCGCTTTGCGTCTGCAAGAGCACGTCAAGTTGTTGCCGTGTGTAGCCACCGATAAGGAAACGGTCAAGACCGTATTGCTGGAGTTGTTGTACAGCGTCCTGGCCGAGATGGAAGCGAACGAGTCCTGACATTCGTCTTTGAGAAACCTGCACCGTGTCATCCATTACCACTGAGCAAGGCATCCTGCATTACGAAGTTTATGGGCGCGGTCGTCCGGTGATTCTGCTTCACGGCTGGCTGGGCTCCTGGGGGCTATGGCAAGAAACCATGGCCTACCTGGGGCGTTATTATCGCACCTATGCGCTGGATTTTTGGGGATTTGGAGAATCGGGCAAAAAGCGCTCTACCTATGCTGTAGATGATTTCGTGGCTATGGTAGGGCAATTCATGGACCAATTGGGCATTGTGCGTGCTCCGTTGGTGGGGCACAGCATGGGGGGGACGGTCAGTCTCAAGGTCGCGCTGGAAAACCCAACGAAGGTGAGTTGTGTTACCGTCATTGGTTCACCTATTGATGGAGAATCGCTGGCCTGGGCGCTCAAGATGGCTGGTTATCGCTCCATAGCCTTCATGGTGTATAACATGATGTGGGCGCTCAAACTGGGGTTGCGCATTGCCGCACCAACCATTACGCGCGATAAGCGTTGGACGCAGATGATTTACAACGATTTGTCGCGTACCACACTGGAATCCTTCCTTATCAGCATTGCCTCGCTGCGGCGTACCAATCTCATCCCCCGACTGCATGAAATTCAGGTGCCCGTGATGGGAATGTACGGATTACTGGATAACATCGTACACCCCAATCAATGGAAGCCCATTTGCCAGCATGCCCCCTACCCTCGTATTGAGCGTTTTGAAGAATCGGGGCACTTTGTCATGCTGGATGAATCCGAGCGTTTCATGCACACGCTCAAAGATTTCCTGGATGAAAACGTATCCCGCCCACGGCGCGTAGCATGATGCAGCCCCTGGAAAATTCCAGGGCTGTTCTCTTTATTTCTTCTGTGCAACCCAGTGCCATTGCCCTCGCGAGAGCCTCTCGCTTGCATGCACAAGATTTGGAAAATTATCTGGATTTGCAATTTGCAGCCCCAGAGTTACGCCGTATAATTCAGGCGATAACTCGATAGTGCTCTGCACGACATTTTCTCCAGAGGGAGGCTGCGCTTCCCTGTTGAGCGTGCCTTACCCAGGAGCGGCGCTTCCTCCTTACCGACGCGAGTACCAATGTACAAAATCATCCTCAAAGAACCCCGCTTTTTGCATCCTTTCAATGAGCCAGCACGTGATTTACGCATTCACAACAAACCATTGTGGCTGAATCAGCGTGATGTGCTCGCACCGTATACCGACCGTGAGATAGACCTGCGGCCGGGGGAAGCCGTTCCGGAGGTGCAGGGAGAGTGCATTGTGTACCGCGACAACCTGTTCTTCGATTCGGCTTATGTAGATGCCTTCCTGGCAGAGGCGAAGCGCCGCAATAAACCCTGTCGGGCTGCCTTTACGCTGGATGACCCTGCCTTTCGCGAGCACGCTTTACCTCTTTCTACATCTTACACGCAAGAGGGGGACTACTATCTGGCTGATTTCTGGTATTACCCCAAAGGGCCTGTGGATGAAGCCGAACCCCTGGTGATTGACCTGCAGGCGCGCGAAATCGGGTATTACCATGTTCCCGTATACATGGCTACAGAACAGGGAGACCTGGTGTTCCAGGTGCCCTTGCGCAGTTTCCTTGCCATTGATAGTTGGGTGCATATTTTCATTGCCGATGTGGTTTTCGGGTTGTTCTCACGCGGGGCGCGTTTTGAAGAGCGCCTCAACCGCGACCCCTGGATGAAATTGCGAGTTTTGGGCAAGGCGCTATACGAAGGCAAACAGGTACTGGAATGTTCCGAGGTAGTCAAAATCGGACGCAATTGCGTGATTGACCCTACTGCTGTTATCCACGGCCCTACGACTATCGGGGATAACGTCACCATCAACGCGGGGGCTGTCATCGAAAACTGCATCATCGGTGATAATGTCAACATTTCACAAGATTGCCAACTGATGCTTTCGGTAGTCGGTGATGGTGCCTTTCTCCCGTTTCGCGCCTCGCTCTTCATGACCACCCTCATGGATAACAGCATGGTTGCCCAAAACACCTGCTTGCAAATGTGCGTCATTGGACGTAACACTTTTTTGGGGGCTGGTTCCACTTTTACCGATTACAACCTCCTCCCGGCACCGATTCGTGCCCTGAATGGCAACGGCGACCTCAAACCTGCCAACCGTCCAGTATTGGGGGGGTGTGTGGGGCACAATTGCCGCATCGGGTCTGGTATGATTATCTTTCCGGCGCGTACCATTGAATCGGATGTGGTCTTGTTTGCCTCTGAAGAACGACGTGTGATTACGCACAACGTCACTTACGAGGAAAGCGACCATCACAAGGTTTCCGCCGCACACCTCCACCATCGCCTCTACCCGCGTGAGGGCGAGATGGTGGAAAACTCCTGGTAAGGTGTATGGATTCTTTTGCCTTCATCATTCATCCCATTGACCCTAAACGGGATGTCAGCCGTAAGTTTCCTCTGTTGGGACGTTTGCTCACTGAAAAGCAAATTCACTTTTTTTCCACCTTTTTTCCGCCGGTATACATTTCCGAAATCGAGGGAATCACCTCTCAGGCTACCGGCAAGCAAATCAAGGGGTGGTTTGTGGCCTGTCCATTCACCCCCCAACGAATGTTGGAATTGCCGGAAAAGACAGTCTATCGTAAAATTATCCAGACTGGACGGCTGGCCGAAAAACTGGGTGCAGACATTCTGGGGTTAGGCGCATTTACCTCTGTGGTTGGAGATGCAGGGGTGACCATTGCCAAAGCCCTGGATGTGCCCGTCACCACGGGCGATTCTTATACCGTGGCTGTGGCAGTAGAGGCCATTCTGGAGGCTGCCCGCATCATGGAAATTCCCCTTGCACACTCAGTGGGTGCGGTGGTAGGGGCCACAGGGGCTATTGGGCAGGTCTGTGCTGAGTTGCTGGCCGAGCAGGTATCTGAATTGCATCTGATTGGCCGCCGCCTCGAGCCTTTGGCCGCTCTCAAAGAGCGTTTGCAGGATAGCGCCCCTGCAACGCGTTTGCACATTTCCACTACGATGGACGCCCTTGCACAGGCTGATGTCATTCTTACCGTCACCAGTGCCATTGGCAGCGTAATTGATGCCTCGCATCTCAAACCTGGCAGCGTGGTTTGTGATGTCGCCCGCCCCAGAGACGTCTCTGCCCAGGTGGCAGCGCAGCGGGACGATGTGCTGGTGATTGATGGCGGCATGGTGGAGGTGCCCGGCCCGGTAGATTTTCATTTCGATTTTGGTTTCCCGCCGGGCAAGGCCTATGCCTGTATGGCCGAGACGATGGCCCTGGCGCTGGAAGGACGTTTTGAAGACTACACGCTGGGCAAGCAACTCAGCCGCGAGCGTGTGGAAGAAATCGCCGCTATTGCCCACAAACACGGCTTTCGCCTGAGTGGGTTCCGCTCTTTTGAGCGTGCGGTGCGTGACGAAGATATCGCCCGCGTGTATGAACGGGCGCATAGACGTCGTACTGCATCCTCGCAGACGGCGTGATTATCCCTTTTCGCTTTTATACTTCATGCTGGAACCAACTAACCTGAATGGGAGGCTGTTATGGGCAAATCCCGCATCCTGATTGTCGAAGATGATTTTGACATCTCCAACATGCTGCGCATCTACTTCACCGCCCAGGGCTATGATGTGGACATCGCCCCGCGCGGCTCGGATGCGCTTGAGAAGACCAGACATGGTATGCCGCACCTCATCGTGTTGGATATCATGCTGCCGGATATTGACGGCTATGAGGTCTGCCGGACTCTGCGCACCAATACCCGCACCAGTCACATCCCGGTCATCTTTTTGACCCAGAAAGATGAGCGCAGTGACAAGTTGCAAGGCCTGGAACTGGGTGCAGACGACTACATCACCAAGCCCTTCGATATCGAAGAACTCAAATTGCGTGTGCAGAACGCCATCATGCGCGCCGAACGCGAAAACCTGCGCGACCCGCGTTCCGGCCTGCCTTCCGGACGCCTGATTGAAGACCAGTTGCGTCGTATCATCCGCCTGGATGATTGGGCTTTCATGGACGTACGCATCAATCACTTCGAGCCGTTCAAGGAAGTGTACGGCTTTGTGGCCGGAGATGACGTGCTGCGCTTTACCGCCATGCTGCTTGGCGAAGTGGTGGATGAACTCGGCACCCCGGATGATTTCATCGGCCACGCGGGCGGCGATAACTTCGTCATCATCACCGCCGCGGATAAAGCCGAGGCCATCCGCACGCGCCTCAAAGAACGTTTTGCGGAGGAAGTCAAGACCCAATACAACTTCATCGACCGCGAACAGGGCTATATCATGGCAAGCGATGAGAACGGGCAACTTGTCCAGACGCCTCTCATGACCCTGGCTGTGGGTGTCGTTTCCCCGCAAGAGTACGCTTTTGCAGATATTCGAGAAATCACCGAACTGGCCGCGGAAGCGCGGCGCAAGGATGCTGTGACCAGTTAGAGGTCTGCCGCACATGATTTTCGATATCGTTCCTTTGGGTGTGCTCCTGACGGTTATGGGAGCAGGCTTTGGCCTGCTTACTGTGACCTTGTTGCGCGTCTTGCAAAAGGTGCAGCCCGCCCAACTCCCGGAAACGGATTTGCCTCCCATTCCCCTGGAAGTCAACCGGCATCAGGATGCGGTGCTTATGGTTGAGCCCGGCGGACGTGTGCTGTACGCCAATGAGCAAGCGCGCACCTGGTTTGGCCTGGAGGAACCCAACCTGGAACGATATGCCCGTCGTACCCGCCCCAGCGAAGCCTTTCTCGGCGTGTGCGCTACCGAAGGACAGGCGCGCTTCTCCATCAGCGGGCGCGTGGTTGATGCGATTTCCTACCTCGTGCCGCATCCCTCCCTGGGCAAGGTCATGGTCGTGAGCATGCGCCGCCCCCAGGTTACTGTCGTCGGCGCAGATAGCACCGTCTCCGGGCAAACTATCGAGATTTTCGCCGAACTCAGCCAGAGCATGGCTGCCAGTTTGGATTTCGAGACCACCCTGGAGGCTGTTCTCGAAGGAGTGGAACATCTCATCCCCTCCGATTTTACGGAAATCACCATCTGGGATAACGAAAAACGCCATCTGGTGCCATACCGTTTTGTTGGCACAGCCAGCGGTGAGCGTCACATGGAAGTGACCGATGACCGCTATGGCCCGGAAGACGGTTACTCTGGATACCTCATCACGCAGCGCGAACCCCTGCTGGTTCCCGATGTGGATTCGTTTCGCGACGTGCGCCCGGTGATTGACCGCCGCCGCTATCCTTTCCACTCCTACCTGGGCGTGCCCCTTACCGTGGGAGGAGAACTCATCGGTACCCTGGAACTGGCAGCCGTTGCCCCCAACGCCTTTTCCGAGACAGATATGGAAGTGCTCAGGATGCTCTCCGGGCAGGCAGCCGTGGCGCTACACAACGCCATTCTGTTCCGTGAAGAGCAGCGCCAGAGCATGGAACTGAGCGGCCTGGCGCACCTGGCACAAACCACGGCCAGTATTCGAGACCCGGAAGAACTGTTCGAGAAACTTATCGAAAGCATCGAGCCGCTTTTCAACGTGGAATTGCTGGGGGTGCTTACCTACGATGAAATGCGGCATCGCCTGGTGGGGCAGTCTCCCTTCATCGGCCTGCCTGAAAACTTCCTGGCATTGTATCAGGTGGACATTCCCCCTGCCAGCGAGGCCGAAGAAATCTTCAATTCTGCCCGCATCATCACCGCACTGGAACCCACCGCCAACCCTGACCTCATTGCCCTGGGGCTGCACCACGTTGCACAGGCCGCTGGTATGCGCCAGACCTTGCTCGCACCGTTGACCTCCAGCGGGCGAATGCTTGGATACCTGCAAATCGCCAACCGAAAGGATGGCGCCTCCTTCGAGGATGATGACATCCGCCTGCTGTCTATCGTGGCTGCGCAGGTTGGCCCGGTGCTGGAAAACGTCAACTTGCTGCGCGAATCCCGCCTGCGAGCACATAGAGCGGAGACCATGCGCCGCATCGCGGCTCTCGCGGCTTCGGATGCCACCCTCGATGAAGTCTTGCGCTTTGTCCTCCAGGAAGTCGGGCGAGAACTCCAGGCCGATGTCGTCGTCATCCGCCTGCTGGATGAGACAGGGGGCATTTTGCAGGTGCACACGCCTTCCCTGTTTGGCCTTTCGGTAGAGGAATTGCCGCATCCACACCGCATCTTTGTCAACTCGCCGCGCTATCAAGACACCGTTACCAACACACAGCAGACTTTGATGCTGAGCCATGCGGATGAGAAAGCGCAAATTGGAGAGGTATACCACGCCCTGATAGAAAAAGCCGGTATGCGCTCGTTGCTGGGTGTACCGTTACTGGTGCGTCAGCGTGGCATGGGGGAAATCATCGTTGGAGCGCGCCGCGAGATGGCTTTCGATGCTCAGGCCAGCCTCTTCGTTTCCACTGTCGCAGGGCAACTCTCCGGGGCGGTGGAGCGCGCCTTCCTTTACGGACAGACCGACATTACCCTGCGCCGCCGAGTCGAAGAACTCACCGCACTGACACGTGTCAGCCGGGAATTGAACCTTACCCTCGACCTGGAACACATCCTGCAGCGGGTGCTGGATGAAATCCTGCGTACCGTACGGGCACTGGGCGGCAGTATCGTGCTCTTCCTGCCGGATGAAAATGGCGTGGTGCAATACGATGGCAATTACATTTTTGTGGGAACAGACCCCTCTCCCTGGTTGCATGCCGTCATCCAGCGTGCCCGTTACCTGGATGAGCCGCTCATCATCCCCGATTTCAAGGCCAGCGACCTGCCTTACCCCGTGGAACAGACCCGTTCCGCCCTCCTCTCGCCAGTGATTTTCCAGGAACAGGTATCTGGCTTTATTTACCTGTGGTCGCAAAGCACCGAAACTTTCGACCAGGTGGCCGCCGAAACGGTGCAGGCGCTCTCAGTACAAACGGCCATCGCCTTGGGCAATGCCCAGCGTTACCAGGAGCAAACCCGGCGCAATGAATTGCTCAACCGGCGCATGGCAACGGTCACCAAATTGCTGGAGGCCGCACAGGCCCAAAGCATCAGCCGTCCCTTACGGGAATCCCTGGAAGCCATTGCCTATGCCATCCAGGACGCCACCCCCTTCAACATGGTGCTCATCAGCGTGTATCATCCCAAAGGGGCCTACCTGGAGCGCATCGCCGGCGCGGGCTTTGCCCTGGGCGAAATCGAAGAACTGCGTAACCACACACAGCCCTGGAAGTCCATACAGGAATACCTGAGAGACGAATATCGACGCGGCAGTTCCTACTTCATTCCTGCTGAGCGCAAACCCCTGGATCCCCCAGATGTGCACGTCTTCTACCCCACGAGCGTGGTGCCCGTCCCTGAAGGGGAAAAAGATGTCTGGAACCCTGAAGACATGCTGCTCACGCCCCTGGTGGACGCATCCGGAGAACCCCTGGGGTTGATTAGCGTGGATGCCCCGCGCAATGGCCTGCGCCCGGATATGGCCACCATCGAGACGCTCGAACTCTTTGCCAGTCAGGCCGCTCTTACCGTGGAGAGCCACCTCCGCCTGCGCGATTTGAACCAGGAATTGCGCGCTTTGCAGCGCCGTTACGAGCGTACCCGCCACCTCACTAAAGTTGGACAGCGGCACCTGCCCTTCTTGCTGCACAAAGACGTCGAGCAGACCCTCGCCCTCTATCAGTTGAGCAACCATACCCGCCGCATTCGCGCTGGCCTGGATATTGCCGCCCTCGTCAATCAACAGGCCGACCGGGAGAGCGTATACCGGGTGCTGGCGCGTGAATTGCTTTTGCGCATGGAAATGGACGTCGTGCTGGTGGCCGAAAACACCCCCGATGGCCCCATTCTTTCCCATGTGGTTGGCGCGGTGCCCAAAGATGTCAACCCCGATGCCCTCTTTGGACAGGCCAATCCCTTGCGTCATGCCTTGCAGAGCGGGGAAAGCATCCTGGTATCTGACCTGAACCGCAAAAAAGACTGGCGCGAAAGCGCCCTGCTGCGCCAATTACAGGCGTATGCCTTTATTGCCATTCCCATTCGGGTGAATCAGATACGTCCCGAAGCGGCAGTTCTGATGGTCAGTCAGGCGCCCATGCCGGGCTTCACGCCAGCCGACAATCAACTATACGCCCTCCTGGGGCGGCAGGTAGCCTTGACCCTGCAAAACCTGCACCTGCTCACCGAAACCAGCCACCGTCTGCGGGAAGTCAACCTCTTACTGGAATTCAGCCGCCAACTGGGAGGCCTGGAAGCCGAAAGCATCCTGCGCACCTTGATGGATACCGCCATGCAGGTAGCCTTGAGTGCCGAGGCCGGGCAAATCCTGTGGTGGGATGCCCAAGAACAGGCCCTCGTGCCGCGTATGCTCTCTGGCATGGTGGACGAAGTCAAGGCGATGGAAATCGTGTATCCCATCGAGAACACCCTCCCTGGTCAGGTCTTCCAGCAAGGACGGGCACGCCGCATCCCTGATGTGGATTTCGCTCAGGCCTACCCCCTCACCCCAGAAGGATTGCTCTGCTACCGCGATGCCACCGGAGGGCGCCTGCCGGCTTCCTCCATGATTGTTCCCATCCAGTCTGGCGAGCACAAATGGGGTGTCCTCGTACTGGACAACTACACCTCCAGCGATGCCTTTACCATCGAGGGGCAGACGCTGGTGCACTCCCTTACCCAGCAGGCTGCCCTGGCGTTGGAGAACGCCCGCCTCTACCAGAGCGCCGAACAGAAGGCCGGGCAACTGCAAGCCCTTACCGAGGCTGCCAACGCGCTGAGCGCCAACCTGGAACAGGCCGAAGGACTGATTGATTCCCTGCTTGACCACCTGGCAGGCATCGTGGCCTACGATACGGCGACCCTGTGGCTGCGCAGCGGAGATACGCTGACCATCCGCTCGGCGCGCGGCTTCGAAGATAACGATGAGCGCGTGGGTATCTCCGTCCTGGTGGAAGACAGCCGCCTCTTCCAGGAAATGCTGCGCACCAGCCAACCGATTGTCGTGGGGGACGTGGTGCAAGATGAGCGCATCCCCGTGTGGGAAGAGGCCCCCTACCTCTCCTGGCTGGGGCTGCCGTTGGTCAGCAAAGGGGCCCTGACAGGCGTCATCGCCCTGGAAAAAACCGAGCGGGATTTCTACACCCCGGAAGATGTGCAAATCGCGGCTACGTTTGCCACCCAGGCGGCCATCGTGCTTGAAAACGCCTCCCTGCTGCAGGAAAGCCTGCGCCGCGCTGAGGAACTGGATGACCGCTCGCAACGCCTGGCGCTGCTCAACGAACTTTCTGCCGACCTGAGCGCCTCCCTGGATGTAGATGAAATCCTGCGGGTGACGATTGACGAGTTGTTCCGCGCCCTTCCCTGCTCATCCGCTTCCGTGGTGCTCTTCAGCCCCGAAGGGCAGCAACCCGTCCTGTGGGTGGAAGCCCCGGATGTCGTTCCTGAACTCCCCCAGGCGCTCCCGGATGCCCCCCTCTTCGAACGTATCCGCACTGCGCAGGGTGTCTTCCACGCGGAGGATATCTCCGAGGAAGAAGATTTGCAGCCTTTGCTGCCCTACCTGAAGCAACACGCCACCCGTTCCCTCCTGGCTGTTCCCATGCTTTCTGGCGAGATGGTACATGGGGTGCTCCTGGTACACGAAAGCCGCAAACCATACCGCTTTACCGCCGACGAAATCGAACTGGCGCGCACCATCAGCAATCAGGCAGCCATTGCGCTGCAAAACGCCCGCCTGTACGAAGAAACCCAGTCTCGCCTGAACGAAATCAGCGCCATCTACCAGATTTCTCAGGCCCTGACCTCCACCATTGACCTGGATGAATTGCTGGCGCGCCTGCCGGAGCAATTGAGCGCCATCGTGGATACCCGCAACATGTACCTGGCGCTCTATGACGCCGAACACGACCTGGTTTCTTTCCCATTGGCAGTGGAACATGGGGCGCGCATTGAGGTTTCTCCTCAGCCTCCGCGCGGCCTCACCGGACATATCCTGAAGACCCGTGAACCCCTGCTCCTGGTAGGGGATGGCGCTGCAGAAGCCCTGGCCTCCCTCAACTCCGTTCAGATTGGTGCTGTGGAGGCTGCCGCCTACCTGGGAGTGCCTCTCCTGGTGGGTGATACAGCCATCGGTGTGCTGGCCGTGGAAGACCCCACCAATCCACACGCCTATACCGAAAACGACCTGCGTCTGTTGACTACCGCGGCGGCACAACTGGCTGTTGCTATCCAGAACAGCCGCCTGTTTACCGAAGCCCGCCAGCGCACCAATGACCTCAGCCTGCTGTTCGAGTTCGGTTCGCGCATCGCTTACGAACTGGACGAATCCCGCCTGGTCAACATCACCTTCGATGTATTGAAACACGCCCTCGAAGTGCATACGCTGGCGCTGGTTGTGGAAGACGAACTCGGCGACCTGGTTGGGGAAGTGCTGGATGGCGAAGAGCGCCTGAGCGGTGTCTCCGTGCCGCGCGATGGCAGCAGTTTGAGTGAATACGTCCTGCAAAAAGGCGAAACTCTGCTCATCCGCGACCTGCAAGACCCGGAGGAACGCGCCCCTGTTGCGGGTTATGATGTCGGACAGCCGGTACGCTCCTGGCTGGGTGTTCCTCTCGTGGCACGCGGCAAGACCATTGGGGTGCTTTCCATTCAAGATTATGAACCGGGGCGCTTTACCGAACAGCATGCCCTGCTGCTCTCTCAGGTCGCCGGGCAACTGGCCACCGCCCTGGATAATGCCCGCCTCTTCTCGCAGGTGCAAAATTACGCTGAGCAACTGGAACACCGCGTGGCCGAGCGCACCCAGGAACTGGCTCGCGAGCATCAGCGCACCGAAACGCTGCTGCGCATCATCACCGAACTCTCCGCCAGCCTGGATATGGACATCGTGCTCAACCGCACGCTGGCGCTCATCAACCAAATCGTAGGTGCAGAGCAAAGCACGGTCATGCTGGTGGATAGCGCCGATGACGTTCTCCTGCGGCGTGCCTCCCGCGGGTACACCTCGCCCACCCCCGAGGGTGGACACTTCACCACCATCAAATCCAACGAGGGGCTGGCGGGTTGGGTCATCAAACACCAGCAAGGGGCGCTTGTCGCAGATGTCACCAAAGACGAGCGCTGGGTGCAGAACCCAGAGTACCCCACCCAGCACCGCAGTGCCATCGCGGTGCCCCTTATGGTTGGGGAGGAAGTCCTGGGGACGCTCATGCTCTTCCACCGCGAACCCAACCGCTTCTCTGAAATGCACCTGGACCTGGTGCAGGCAACCGCCAAACAGATTGCAGTGGCGCTCAACAACGCCAAACTATACCGTCTGGTGGCAGAGCAGGCTGAGCGCCTGGGAGACATGCTGCGCACCCAGCACATCGAAACCAGCCGCTCGCAGGCCATCCTGGAGGCTGTGGCGGATGGCGTGCTCGTTACGGATGCCAAAGGGCTGATTACCCTCTTCAACGCCTCCGCAGAGCGCATTCTCAATCTGCCCCGTCAGCAAGTGCTCAACCAGTCGCTGGAACACTTCTCCGGGTTGTTCGGCGAGGCCGCCCATTCCTGGATGGAAACCATTCGCACCTGGTCTGCCAATCCTCAGGCGTATTCCAACGAAGACATCTACGCCGAGCGCATCGAACTGGACAACGGGCGCGTGGTCTCGGTACACCTTTCCCCTGTCTTGCTGCGCAACGAATTCCTGGGCACCGTATCCATCTTCCGTGATATCACCCACCAGGTGGAGGTTGACCGCCTGAAGACCGAATTCGTGGCCAATGTGAGTCACGAACTGCGCACCCCGATGACTTCCATCAAGGGGTACGTGGACATCATGCTGATGGGCGCAGCCGGCAAACTCAGCGACCAACAGGCCAATTTCCTGCAGGTGGTGCGCAGCAATACCGAGCGCATGATTACCCTGGTGAACGACTTGCTCAACATTTCCCAGATGGAAACCGGGCGCATCGAACTGGATATTCAGTCGGTGGATTTACGCCCTATCCTGGAAAACGTCGTCGCACAGGTACGTGCCCAGGCCGAGGAGGAAGACCGCGAAATGACCTTCGACCTGGATGTGCCCGCGGATTTGCCCCTCGTGCGTGCCGATGCCGAGCGCGCAGTCCAAATCATCGAAAACCTGGTGGACAATGCCTACCACTACACCCCCGCAGGGGGGCATGTATGGGTGAGCGCCCACCGGGAAGGGGATTTCGTGCAGGTGGATGTGCGTGACAATGGCATTGGCATCCCCCCCGAAGAGCAGCCGCGCGTCTTCGAGCGTTTCTATCGCGGTGAAGATGTATTGGTCATCGAAACCGCCGGTACGGGGTTGGGGCTTTCCATTGTCCAGAACCTGGTCGAAATGCACGGCGGCAAAATCTGGGTCGAGAGCGAGGGCGTCCCCGGTGCAGGCAGTACTTTCTCCTTTACCCTGCCGATAGCCCCTGCACAACCCGAAGAAGCCCCTGTGAGCAGTAATGAAGCAGGCGGCAACGATTGACCGCCTGAAAAACAGCATCTCTGGAGGTCTGCATGGCCCGAATTTTGATTGCAGAAGACGAAAAAGACATCCGTGATTTGATTACCTTTGTGTTGGGAATGGCCGGGCATGAGGTCACGGCTACCAAAAACGGCAAAGAACTCTACGAAACTGCCCTCACGCTCAAGGACAATCCTCCCGACCTGATTATGACCGATGTGCGCATGCCGCACATGACTGGCTACGAAGCCTGCGCCAGCATCAAAGCCGACGAAGCCTTGAAAGCCGTGCCGGTAGTCATTCTCTCTGCCAAAGGGCAGGAATCGGAAATCGAGGAAGGGATGAGTTCCGGGGCGGATGAGTACATCCTCAAACCGTTTGCCCCCGACCAATTGATGATGCGTGTGGCAGAAATCCTTGCCAAATACGGCAAGGCCTGAGAGCAAGGAGTTGCAGGGCCAGCGATGAGCGCGATTATTCTGCAGGAAGACATTGTCCATTACGAGGTGTTGGGACGTGGCCGTCCCCTCATTTTCCTGCATGGCTGGGTAGGTTCCTGGCGATATTGGATTCCCTCCATGCAATCGGCCACGGTCTCCTTCCGCGCCTATGCCCTGGATTTTTGGGGGTTTGGCGACACTGCCAAACGGAGCAGCGCCTATACCCTGGATGCGCAGGTAGAGTTGCTGGATGGTTTCATGGAAAAAATGGGTATCGGTCGCGTGGCGCTCATTGGGCATGGGTTGGGAGCCGTGGTAGCCTTGATGTACGCGGCGCGTTTCCCGCGCTTTGTTGACCGTGTGATGGGTATCAGCCTGCCCGTTGGCGAGGTCACTATCAGCCCACGCCTTTCCTCTGAACCGCCGGAGGCTCTGGCCGAATGGCTGCTTAGCGATGCCCCTGTGAGTGAGTCGGTGCGTGTGGAAGCGCCCAAGGCCGACGCCCTGGCCATTCGCACCTCCCTGGAGCAAATTGCCTCCCTGGACTTGCTCGACCTGGCGCTCAACCTGCCTACCCCTTGTCTGCTGGTGCATGGCCAACTCGACCCTGCCATCAGCCTCAACGACCCCCTGCAGAACGTGTACGCCCTGCCCCCAAACACGCATCACATCTTGTTCGAGCAATCAGGCCACTTCCCCATGCTGGATGAACCCAGCAAGTTCAATCGCTTGATGGCCGATTTCCTGGCGCTTTCCTCTGGCGAAAGCCCCCAAAACCTGCAACTCAAGGAAGAATGGAAGCGCCGCGTGCGCTGACCCATCCCCAACCGCCCGCTTCGCCGGGCGGTTTTTTTTCGAGGGGACACTGGATAGCCGAAGGCACTGCCTTCGGCTGCCATCCCCCCCTTGACATCCCCGCCCCCCTGACGTATACTCACCCCGCACCAACCCAGACCGCACGGGGAGCCCGGTGTTGCCGGGCTGAGAGGAGGGCCGCAAGCCCTCGACCCGCATGACCTGAACCGGATAATGCCGGCGGAGGGATTGCGCTTCACCGAATTCCCATCCCTCCCCGGCGGAGGGATTTTCTTTTGCGTGCCGTCATCTTCGCCAACGGGGTGCTCTCTCACCCCTCCCAGGTATACGACCTGCTGCGCCCCGACGACTATCTGATTGCCGCCGACGGCGGCGCGCGTCACTGCCTGGCACTGGGGCTGCGCCCCCATCTGGCGCTCGGCGATTTCGACTCGCTCGAACCGCATTTGCAGGCGCAGTTACGCGCCCAGGGCGTGCCCCTGCGCCGTTACCCCCCCGCAAAGGACGAGACCGACCTGGAACTGGCGCTTCTGGCTGCCCGGGAAGCCGGCGCCGACCAGGTGCTCATCCTCGGTGCGCTGGGCGGACGCTGGGACATGACCCTCGGAAACATCCTGCTCCTGGCGCATCCCGATTTCCGGGATTTGCGCATTTCGCTGGTGGATGGCCCCCAGGAGGTGCTGCTGCTCTCCGAAGGCATCCCCTGGGAAGTGCGCGGCCAGCCGGGGGACACGGTATCCCTCATCCCCCTGCGCGGCGACGCCGAGGGCGTCACCACCCGCGGGTTGCGTTACCCCCTCTCCGAAGGGAGGTTACGCTTCGGGGCGGCACGCGGCGTCAGCAACGTCCTGCTCGAAAATCCGGCCCAGGTCTTCATCCGTAAGGGTCTGCTGGTGTGCATCATCATCCACCAATGAACCGCCCTCGCGGCGCTTTTCTCTCTGGAGGTTTTTCCCATGTTTCGACGCTGGATTTTCGCCCTTCTGCTCATCCCGGCGCTGCTGCTGAGCGCCTGCGGCCCGGCGGCCACCCCCGCCCCGACCGAACCCGCTGCTGCGCCCACTACTGCCCCCGCTGAACCCACCAGCGCGCCGGCAGAACCCCGCACCCTGACCGTGATGACGCACGATTCCTTCGATGTCTCCGAGGAGGTCGTGCAGGCCTTCGAGCAGGCCAACAACGTCAAGGTCACTTTCATCCAGGGCGGCGACACCGGTTCGGCGCTCAACAAGGTCATCCTTTCGCAGGGCAACCCGCCGGCGGATGTCTTCTACGGCGTGGATAACACCTTCCTCAGCCGTGCCCTGGAGGAGGACATCTTCGTGCCCTACGAATCGCCCCTCCTGGCGCAGATTGACGATTCTTTCGAACTCGACCCGCAGCACCGCGCCCTGCCGGTGGATTACGGCGATGTGTGCCTGAACTACGATGTGGCTTACTTCGCCGACAAGGGCTTGCAGCCGCCCGCCACGCTGGAAGACCTGCTCAAACCGGAATACAAAGACCTGCTGGTAGTCGAGAACCCGGCCACTTCCTCCCCCGGCCTGGCCTTCCTGCTGGCAACCGTGGGGCACTTCGGGACGGACGGCTACCTGCAATTCTGGCAGGGACTCAAGGATAACGGCGTCAAGGTGGTGGATGGCTGGGAATCGGCCTACTACACCGAATTCACCCGCTGGGACGGCACGCGCCCGATTGTGGTCTCTTACGGTTCCAGCCCGGCCTTCGAGGTCATCTACGCCGACCCGCCGGTGGACGAACCCCCCACCGCAGCGGTGGTGGGCGATGAAACCTGCTTCCGCCAGATTGAATTCGTCGGCATCCTCAAGGGCACGCAGAACGAAGACCTGGCGCAGAAGTGGGTGGACTTCATGCTGGACGCGCAGTTCCAGGCGGATATGCCGCTCAAGATGTTCGTTTTCCCGGTCAACCCCAACGCCCAACTGGACGAGGCCTTCGTGAAGTACCTGGCCGTGCCCGAAAAACCGGCCTACGTCGCCCCGCAGGACATCGCCGCCAACCGTGACGCCTGGATTCAGGCCTGGACGGAGACCGTTTTGCGGTGAGTTCTGCGCCGAATGCCGCTGCGGGCGCGCCGCGCCGCGCTCGCCTGCATC
>DAOTWV010000018.1:0-32134 GCA_034435695.1 Anaerolineales bacterium
CCCATTCACCCTGAGGCCGAAGACAAGCGCATCGTGGTGGATGTCACCTACGACCGGCAGTATCTCTCATGTTACGAGGGGAACACCGAAGTGTATTTTTGCCGCATTTCCAGTGGGCGTGGCGAGGGCTCCACACCCATTACACCGGCGTACAGCGATGGCTTCCCCATCTGGCGAAAATTATTCTCCGTCCACATGGCAGGCGGTACCAATGCCGATGGCTGGGACCTGCCCGGAATCGCCTGGACTTCGCTCTTTGTAGGCGAGGGCGTGGCCATCCATTCGACCTTCTGGCATAACAATTTCGGCGAACCGATGTCGCACGGTTGCGTCAATGTCGCACCTGACGACGCTCGCTGGATTTTCCGCTGGACCCAGCCGGATGTGGACTTTGCCGCAGGAGACCGTACCATCGTGGGGAGTGGCAGCACACTGGTCAAGGTGGTCAGCGCGTGACGTTTTGCCATGCACCGCATCTAACCTTTCAGGGCAGCATTTGCCCATCATTTTCACTCACATTGGAGCAACAAAGACATGGATGTTTCTAACCCTACTCTGGGATTGGCCTTTCTGGCCGGACTGGCCTCTTTCCTTTCCCCGTGCGTATTCTCGCTTGTCCCTGCATACATTGGCTACCTGGGTGGCCGTTCTGTGGCTTCTGCACAGACGCAACCGGAGAACAACCGTTGGGTGACTTTCACCCATGGCGTGGCCTTTGTGTTGGGTTTTAGTGTGGTCTTCATCCTTTTGGGGGTGGCTGCCTCGGCGCTTGGTGCCGCGCTGTACGATATTCGTACCTGGCTGGCGCGCATTGGCGGTGTGGTGGTCATTATTTTTGGCCTGCACATGACCGGCGTGTTCCGCATCCCCTTCCTGGAATATGACCTGCGCCCGCAAAGCACTCCCGACCGACGCATGGGGTACTTTTCCTCGGCGCTGATGGGCGTGTTCTTCTCCGCGGGGTGGTCTCCGTGTGTGGGGCCGGTGCTGGGCGCCATCCTGACCCTCTCGCTGGCAGGCGGCTCGATTTCCCAGGGCGCTTCGCTGTTGACGGCCTACTCTGCTGGCCTGGCCATTCCTTTCCTGCTTGCTGCGCTGGGCATTGGCTGGGTGACGGTCATCCTGCGTAAATACGGCAAGGTGATGCGCTACGCGGAAATCGTGATGGGCGTGCTGCTCGTCATCGTCGGCGCGATGTTGCTCTTTGGCGTCTTCGAGTGGTTTGCCCGCTTTGGCTTCTTCGTCAATTTTGGGCTGTGAACCATGCGGCGTAACTCCGGTATTCTCCTGATTACCGCGGGATTCCTGGTGGGTGTGCTGCTGGGATTCGGCGCGCTGCGATTGTTTTCCAGGGGAACCGCTGTCCCTATGGCGACCGATGCTGCCTCTGGGGAGAGCGGCAAAGTTTCCCCCCTGGTGGGTAGCCGCGCCCCCGATTTTACCCTCCCCACCCTTGAAGGGGGTTCCATCCACCTGGAAGAATTGCGCGGCCGTCCGGTGTTGCTCAACTTTTGGGCCAGTTGGTGTGGCCCGTGTCGCCTGGAAATGCCCGACATTCAGGCACGCGCCGAAAAATGGGGAGACCAACTGGTCGTGCTGGGCGTCAACTACGATGAACCGCGTGCCGATGCGCAATCCTTCGTGGATGAGATGGGGGTTACCTTCCCCATTCTTCTGGACGGAGGCAAGCGCGTTTCGCGGCAATACCTGGTGCAGGGATTGCCAACCACGGTTATCCTGGATGCCGATGGAATAGTACGCATCCGCCACGTGGGCCTGCTGACCGGTGACCAACTTGACCAGTATCTCACCGAAGTGGGGTTGTTGCCATGACTGTTGTTCGTTTGTACGCCAGTGAGGATTGCCCGCAGTGCCCGGAAATCGAAGCCTGGTTGCAAGAACTGCAGGAACAGTATCCTCATACGCTGGAGCGGGTGGACGCGGAACCTGGTGCGGGCGACGCGCCCGTGGTGCAAATTGGCCCCTACACGTTGAACGCTCCCTTCGACCGCGCCCGCCTGCAAATTACGCTGGCCGCCGCGCAAGACCGTCTGGCGCACATTGCCAGGGCGGAGGAATCCGCGCGGGATGCGCGCATACGCCATAAGAACCGCTTTACGCGCGGCAATCGCATCGGGTTATGGTTTGCACGGCATTACCTGCTGGTTTTCAACGTCTTCCTGGCGCTGTACGTCGGCCTGCCCTTTCTGGCGCCGGTGCTCATGCATGCCGGCTGGACGCGCCCGGCACGCTGGATTTATCGCGCCTATGGAGCGGCCTGCCATCAACTGGCCTTTCGTTCCTGGTTTTTGTTTGGCGAACAGCCGGCGTATCCCCGGCAGGCCGCGGGAGTTGAGGGTTGGAAGACCTATGAGCAGGTCATCAATCCCAACAGCGATGACTTGCTGGCAGCGCGGGGCTTCATCGGCAACGAAAACACCGGTTTCAAAGTAGCCTTTTGTGAGCGTGATGTAGCCATCTATGCCGCCATGCTGCTTTTCGGCCTGCTTTTTGCACTCACAGGACGAAAACTCCCCCCCTTGCCGTGGTATCTGTGGGTGTTGATTGGCATCGGGCCGATTGGCCTGGATGGATTCAGTCAACTCATCAGTCAGATTCCGTTGGATGCCATTCATCGCTTCCTGCCATACCGTGAAAGTACGCCTCTGTTGCGCACCCTGACTGGTGGATTGTTTGGCCTGACCACGGCATGGTTCATCTTTCCGATGGTGGAGCAGGCCATGCGGGATACGCGCGCGTTACTGGAGAGCAAACTGGCGCGCTTGCAAGAGAACTGACCCATGCCTTTGCATACCGATACGGATATTCCTCACTTTACCTTTGCCTTGCTGGACGCCGCGGGGGTACAGCACGCTGTCTTCACGCGTCAGGGGGGCGTCAGTCCACCCCCGTGGAATAGCCTCAACATGGGCGGCACTGTGGGCGACCAGCGTGAACGCGTCCTTGCCAACATCCGCCGCGGCCTGCAATTTTTTGGGCGAGACTTGCGCAGCGTCTACGATGTCTGGCAGGTGCATGGGCGGGATGTGATATGCGCCAGCGCCCCGCGTAATGGAGCAGAATACGCCCGTGCCGATGCTATCCTGAGCGATACCCCTGGCCTGACCCTCATGATGCGTTTTGCCGATTGTGTCCCCGTGTTGCTCTACGACCCGGTGCATCGTGTGGCTGGTATGGTACATGCTGGCTGGCAAGGGACGGTCAAGGGAGTGGTGCTGGCTGCCGTAGAGCGCATGCAGGTGCAGTATGGCTCCCGTCCGCAAGACATCCTGGCTGGTATTGGCCCTTCTATTGGCCCCGACCATTACGAGGTTGGCCCGGAAGTGGTTGTACAGGTGCAGGAAGCCTTTGGCGCACAGGCGGATACGCTGCTTTTTACCCCCAACGGACGCACGCACCTCGATTTGTGGCGCGCCAACGCTTTGTGGCTCCATCAGGCAGGCGTGCAGCAGGTAGAAATTGCCGGATTGTGCACCGCGTGCGACCTGGAACACTGGTACTCTCATCGCGCCGAAGGCGGCGCTACCGGACGTTTTGGTGCCATGATTGTCGTGCCGTGAGGAAAAGATGTCTACCATCGCTGACCGTTACCACGCCGTTCGGGCGCGTATTGCAGAGGCTGCCCTGCGTGCCGGGCGCTCTCCCCAGGATGTGCAACTGGTTGTAGTTACCAAAGGGCACCCCGTGGAGGCTATCCGCGAGGCCGTTCAGGCTGGAGCGCGTACGCTGGGAGAAAATTACGTCGAAGAGGCGTTGCCCAAACTGGCAGCGCTCGGTGAGGCGCGTCTTTCCTGGCACATGATTGGGCATGTACAAAGTCGCAAAGCGCGGCTTGTAGCCGAAAATTTTGCGTGGGTGCATTCGTTAGACCGCTTGAAACTGGCTCGAAGGCTGCATGTCATTGCCGATGCCCAGGGCAAACGTCTGCCTGTGCTGCTGGAATGCAATGTCAGCGGCGAAGCAAGTAAATTTGGCTGGCCTGCCTGGGATGAGGCGGCCTGGCCTGCGCTGTGTGAATCTTTGCGCGAAGTACTTACCCTGCCGGGCCTGGAAGTACGCGGCCTGATGACCATGGCACCCTACACCGCAGACCCTGAAGCCGCGCGCCCTGTGTTCCGCCGATTGCGCCGGCTGCGCGATTACCTGCGGGAGGTCTTCCCGGAAACGCAATGGCAGCACCTCTCCATGGGAATGAGCGGCGATTTTGAAATCGCCATCGAAGAGGGGGCCACAATCGTGCGCATCGGTACGGCTATCATGGGGAAAAGACATACTCCGTGAGCGGGCGCGTCATGATTTTGTTTTTTTAACCCCAGAATTTGGTGATAAAATGTGCCTGTTCCGGGAGGATGATACCGGTTTCCTTTCGTTCAATTCATGGGAGTTTGTTTGTGACATCTGTGTTGATTAATCTAATAACCGTCATCGAGCAATTGCTCACCCTGCTTATTCTCGTCCATGTCATTCTTTCGTATTTCATGCACCCTTATCACCCTGTTCGGCAGAGCATTGACCGCATTGTAGAGCCGTTGCTTGCTCCCATCCGGCAGGTCTTGCCACCGGTAGGGATGTTTGATTTCAGCCCTCTGGTGTTGCTCATTTTGGTGCAATTCATTGGCTCGTTCCTCATTCAGGTCTTGCGATGAAGGAGTAAATCATGAGTGAACCTCGCTTACACAATGGGAAAAAAGGCGCTGCGCTTACCGTGCGTGTGGTGCCCGGCTCGGAAAAAGACGGAATCGTTGCTGTGCTCAAGGATGGGACGCTCAAGGTGGGCGTGCAGGCACAGGGAGAAGCCGTCAACAATGCTTTGCTGGCGTTCTTGGCTGAACTTTTCGAGGTTCCGGTAACCAAATTTGAGATTGTTGCTGGCGCTTCAGGGGTGGACAAGTTGATTTCTGTCCTGGATGTGGACGTCCAAACCGTGCAGGAGAAGGTCTTCGCCCGCTTGCAGTGACCCAGGCGTTGCGGATGGCATTATCTCGTGTCATAATGAGATGAAAAGCCCTGAAGTCACCTCTCTGTAGGGCAAGCCTTTGGCTTGCGGTGCATGCAAAAAAGCGCAACCAGAACGAAAGGTTGCGCTTTTGCTATCGGGAGAGGGCGCGGAGCATAGCAACAGGTTACTCAAAACCGAATTGCATAGGCGGGGGAAGGGGTAAGCGGGCTGCGGCCAGATGCCACAACGTCTCCAGCGCGGCTTCCTGCAAATCGGTGTCGTCGCCATAGAGCAACGCGTAAATGGCCGCCACGCCGCCTTCGCGAAGGTCCGGGTGCATGCGCAAACACTGCAATGCTGTCAGGCGCTGTTCTACGTTGCCGTGCTGCAGCATGTGAACCAGCGTCTCCAGGCCTTGTTCCTCAGAGGCAATGCCGCGACCCTGTTCTGCCGCGTATGCCAGCAGCCAGGGGGTATCGCGCAAGGGTGTTTGCGGTTGGGGGATATACGGATTCTGGCCTTCCAGTTGTTTGAGCGCCTGTTCTGCCGCTGTGCGCACCACCCATTCGCTGTCCTCCATTTGCATTTTGCGCAGTGCGGCTTCAGCCCAGGGTTGGTGCACCGCCAGCAACCCGGCCACAGCAGCCCGGCGCACCAGCAAGTCGTCGAAGGTCATGGCCTCGCGCAAAATTTCGTGGCCTTCGGTGCGGTTGGCGGCCAGCGTCTCCGCGGCCAATTGCTGCAACATTTCATCCCCACCAACCAGCACCGCAGCAATGCTTTCCATGGCTTTGGGATGTGACAGGGCACCCATCCCCAGGCATGCCGCACGCTGTACGCGTGGGTCGCTATCTTGCAGCAGCGATTCGAGCAGGGAAAAATGGCGCGGGTCGCGCAGCAAACTGCTCCCCAGCGCGCCCAGATAACGCAGGGTTGGAGATGGGTTTTCCATCAGGCGTGCCAGCAATGTCCCCACGCCGCTATCGCCAGAAAGCGCCAGAGCGGCCACGCATCGCAGGCGCAATCCCAGCGGAAGGGTGGCGCGTTGTACGTTTTGCGCCAGCACGCGCATTGCTGTGGGACGCCAGGCGGCCTCGCGGGGCGTGAGACGCAGCCAGCGGGCGACGCGCAGGGTATCGCGAAGCAAGGGGTCTTTCCGGCTTTCGAGCAAATCGGGCAGGTAGGGAGTGATATCCGCCTGGGCGGCGTAGTATTGTTGCGCGAGTTCTTTGAGAGGGGAAGCGGGAAGCCCAAAGAGAACTTCGCCCAAATCGTTTTCGAGAATGTGCCCGGTGACCAGGTAAGCGGAGAATACCGGATGCTGCCGCACCACTTGAGGCGGCTCCGTCTTTTTGGGTTTTGCATCCTCCTGTGGGGAGGATGTGCTCTCCTCGGCGACCTCTGTAAAATCGGTGTCTTTCCCCTGGGTGAGCGTATCCCAGATGCGGCGCGCCATTTCCGCGCGTTTGTCCTGGGGATACAGACGGCGCACATGGGCTTCCAGCGCGTCCAGGGGCGTATTCCCCAGCGCGTCGCCGGCGAAGAGCGCCCACATGGATACGGTGTACTCCAGCGGAGTGGTATGCTGCCGCCAGGTGTACAACCATCCCCTCAGAATTTCGTCTGGCACTTCCTCTGTAGCCTGGGGCAGCGTGTGCCACATGGCACGCCACTTTTCCAGCCATGCTTGCTGCTGCGAAGGATTCCAGGTGTTGATTGCCAGCGGGAAAAAGCCCAGGCGCGTGAGGCCATCGTAATCGCGCGGCGTGGCGGTGGTGACGACCTGGATGCCCGGATAGGCTTCGAGTAACCGTTTGAGAAAGCCTGCAGCCTGTTCCAATTGTGCCGGAGGCAGTTCATCCAGCCCATCCAGCAGCAACAGGCTGTGCTCGATGTGCGTGCGCAGCAATTTGGGGAGTTGTGCCTGGGTGAGCAGGGATGTGTGGGTGTACAGCCCTTCGAGAATGGCGTCCAGCGGGGCTTTGTCCAGCGGCAGGTCGTGGACGTGAATCAGCAGGGGCAGGCGCCCTTCTAAATGCGGGGGGAGTGCTTCCTGGCGCGCCATGCGGCTGGCGAGGGCTGCCAGCGCGACGGTCTTCCCGTACCCGGCCTCACCGACGATGACGATGTTTGCCCCGTTGCTCAGGGCGTCATCCAGACGGATTTGAGGGGCATTGCACACCGCCCCCAATTCTGGCCAGTCGGGGAGGTAGGGGAGCACCTGTCCTACGGCGTTGAAGGTTTCTTCCTCCTCCGGCAACGCGTACACGGGTGGCACGAGCAATGCGGGGGGGATGAGCAGCGCATCCAGCGGGCACAAACTGGCGGCCACGTGGCTGCGTTGGGCGTAAACGAGCATGTCTTGCCGCAGACGGACTTCTGTGCCTCTGGTCACTCCCTCGCGCCAACGTTGCAGGTTTTCCTGCAAACGCTCACGCGCCTCACGAAGCACGGGGCGTACCGTACTGATGAACCACCAGGTCAGCGTGCCGGCCAGAAAGCCTATCCAGAAGGAGAAACGGTCCAGATTGCGAAAAAAATTCATGGTTCGAGGTACAGGAGACGATTGCAGCCAGGGCAGCGCGCCATGCGGCTGGGAGAACGGACAGCCTGCAGGACGAGGCTGTTGAGAGTAGTGCCGCATGCGCCGCAGGTTTGCGCCTGCACACCTGCCACCGCGATGCCGCCGCGGCGGGCGCGCAACTCTTCGTATAACTGATACTCATCGGGGGGAATCTGGTCTACCAGGGACTGGCGCTCTTCTTGCAGCGTGTGCAATTTTTGTTCTAAAGTCTCTTTTTCCCCCAGCAGGGCGGCATGCTCCTCGCTTTGCCGGGCCTGCGCAGCCCGATACAAACGCACGGCCTTTTTGTAGCGCAGACGGGCCTTTTCCAGGTTTTGCATGGCTTCCAGTTGGGCTTCTTCCAGGCGGGCGATGCGCCGTTTGATAGCCTCGGCCTCGTGTTGCAAATCCTGAAGTTCTTTGGGGTTGTGGATGCGTCCCCCGTACAGCGCAGCCTGGTTGTGTTCCAGTTTGCTGGTTTGGGCGCTGACTTCTGCTTCGGCCTTGCGCAGGGCCTTTTCCGCTTCCTGGGCTGCCTGTTTGGCCTTCAGGGCGCGTGCTTTGGCCTTGCGTACTGTCTGGTCGTGTTGCAAAAATTGTTCGATTTCCCGGATGCGCGCCGTAGCGTGGGCGGTTTCGCTGTCAATCTGTTGCAGGTGGTAGAGGTGATGTACGTGCGCCATGTACCCATTATAATCGCGAAACGCGGCTTGCGGCGAAAACTGGTAACAGGTACAATCAAATCATGTTGCGCCGCCGCTCTCCCCGTTTTTTTTACGCGCTCAGCGCGATGGTGTTGTTGCTCATCACTTTGCCCTACCTGTATGCCTGGCGCGCCGCGGGGGAAACACACGTCTTCACCGGCTTGCTCTACAACCCGCTGGATGGGGCTTCGTATTTTGCCAAGATGCGGCAGGGCTGGGAGGGGGCGTGGCGTTACCGTCTGGCTTTCACCGCCGAGCCGGGCGCGGGGGCGTTCCTCTTCCTGTACTACCTCTTTCTGGGGCACCTTGCCCGCTTACTGCACCTTGCCGTTCCGCTGACCTATCACCTGGCGCGGCTGGCCGGAACTGCGGTGCTGCTGTGTGCCCTGGATGCCTTCTACGCCGCCCATTTGCCTCTGCAGGCGCGCAAGACGGCCTTTGCGATTGCCGCTCTTGGCTCTGGGATGGGATGGCTGATGCTGCCCTTCGGGCACGTCACGGCGGATTTCAGCGTGCCGGAGGCTTACCCCTTCCTCTCCGCCTACGTCAACCCCCATTTCCCCCTGGGATTGGCGCTCATGCTCCTGCTGCTCGTACCGCGTCCTGCGGGGAAGCGGCGGATGTTGACCGAAGGAGGAATGTCCCTGCTCCTCGCGCTGATTTCTCCCTTTGGGATGGTGCTCGTCCTCCTGGTGCGGGGCGGACTTGCCTTGTGGCGGCTGCGCGTTCCCCCCAGGCGGTGCGCCCTTGAAGAGGAATTCCGCTTCCTCCTGCCCCTGGTTGTGGGCGGCCTCCCCTATTTGCTCTACACCCAATGGGTGGTGCGCGCCGACCCCGTTTTTGCCGCCTGGAATGCCCAAAACCTGACCCCCGCGCCCCCCTGGTGGGATGTTTTGCTCTCCTTCTCTCCGCTGCTGCCTCTGGCCTTGTGCTCGTTGCGAAGCAGGGAGCGCCCGGCGGCGCTGTGGATGTGGCTTGCTCTCTCGCTGGCGCTGCTTTATGCGCCCCTGGCCTTGCAGCGGCGTTTTCTCACTGGTTTGTACGTGCCGTTGGCTGGGCTGGCGGCGCTGGCCCTCACCGCCTGGAAAGGACGCCGCCAGCGCGCAGCAATCGCCCTGACCGGCGCGCTGGCCGCCCCCACCAACCTGCTCATCCTTCTGACGGTGCTCTCCTTTCCTGCCGCGCCGCCGCCGGAAATCTACCTGACCCGCGCCGAGGCCGATGCCCTGCGCTGGATAGCCCGCAACACCCCGCCGGAGAGCGTCTTCCTGGCCTCTCCCCAGATGGGCGCGTTCATTCCCGCCTTTGCTGGCCGCCGCGTCGTGTACGGCCATCCCTTCGAGACGGTGGATGCGGAGATTGCCAAAGCGGCTGTGTTACACTCCTTCACCGGCGCGTACATTCCAGTGGACGCCGCTCCCCTTGCCCCCGCCAATTACCTCCTCTTCGGTCCCCGCGAGCGTACCCTGGGCGGGCAGCCTCCCTCTTCGGACCCGCTCTACCGCCGCGGGGACGTGGGGGTATGGTCTTTGGATTCAGGAAACCACAGGCGGTAGAGGACTACAGACTTATGTACGCCATTACTGGAGCCACTGCCTATACAGGCAAATACATCACCCGCCGTTTGTTGCAGCGCGGCGGGAAAATTCTCAACCTGACAGGACACCCACAGCGCCCCAACCCTTTTGGCGAGCGCGTACAGAGTGTCCCCTTTGCCTTCGATAACCCGCAGCGCATGGCTGCGCAACTGAGCGGTGTGAAGGTGCTTTTCAATACCTACTGGGTGCGTTTTTCGCATGGCAGGCGCACTTTTGCCCAGGCGGAGCAAAACACCCTGCGCCTGTTCGAGGCTGCCCGTCTGGCGGGGGTACGCCGCGTGGTGCATGTCAGCATCACCAACCCATCGCCGGATTCTCCTCTGCCCTACTTCAGCGGCAAGGCGCGTCTCGAGGCCGCCTTGCAGGAAAGCGGCCTTTCCTATGCCATCCTGCGGCCGGCGGTCTTGTTTGGGCGGGAGGACATCCTCATCAACAACATCGCCTACTTCCTGCGCCGCTTTCCGTTGTTTGCCATTCCCGGTTCTGGCGATTACCGCCTGCAGCCCATTTTCGTGGACGATTTCGCGGCGCTGGCGGTGCGCCTTGCCTTCCAGGAAGAAAATATCGTGCTGGATGCGGTGGGGCCGGAGACCTTCACCTTCAACGAACTGGTGTCCCTGTTGGGGCGTGTGGTTGGCAGCCGCGCCCGCATCATCCACGTTTCTCCGCGTCTGGCTTACTGGATGACGCGTGCCCTGGGATTGCTGGTGCATGATGTCGTCCTTACCCGACAGGAAATCATCGGGTTGATGTCTGACCTGCTGGTAACCGAGTCGCCTCCGGCAGGGCAAACCGCACTCAGCCAATGGGCGCAGGAAAATGCTGCCACCCTGGGGCGCACTTACGCCTCGGAGTTGCGCCGACACTACCGTTCATGATGGATATGTCCCTGCACGTTCACTTACACCGTCCCCCGCGAGAAGCGGAACTTCTGCGCACATTTCGGGAGTGGCTGTCCCCTCAGGTGCATCTCACCCTGGGGCCGGAGATGCCCGCTGCCCCGGCGTACCACATCCTGGTAGCCGGTCGTCCCACCCGTGCCCAACTGGAAGCCAGCGCCAATCTCCGGGCAGTCATCGTGCCGTGGGCTGGCATTCCGGAGGAAACGCTTGCGCTGCTGCGGGAATTCCCCGGCATACAATTGCACAACCTGCATCACAATGCAGCCCCTACCGCAGAAACTGCGCTGGCGTTGCTTTTGGCGGCGGCCAAACACATCGTTCCCTTCGACAAGGCCTTGCGCACCGGCGATTGGACACCGCGCTACACGCCCACGCCGGCAATACTGCTGGAAGGGAAAACCGTCCTGGTGTTGGGCTATGGGGCCATCGGGCGGCGCGTGGGGCGCTATTGCCATGCCCTGGGGATGCGCGTGCTGGCTGTCCGCAGCCATCCCTTGCCGGTGGATGATTTTGCCGAAATGTACACCCTGGCGGACTTGCCCGCCCTGCTGCCGCAGGCGCAGGTCGTGGTAGTCACGCTGCCATTGACGGATGTCACCCGTGGCCTGCTGAATGAAACCGCCTTGCAATCTTTGCCGCAAGACAGCATCCTGGTCAATGTGGGACGCGGTCCGGTGGTGGACGAGGATGCCCTGTACCGCGCGCTGTGTGAGGGGCCGTTGGCTGCGGCCGGCCTGGATGTGTGGTATCGCTACCCCGAAAACCGCGCATCGCGTACCTGCACCTATCCCTCCACGAAACCCATTTACGAACTGGAAAACGTGGTACTCAGTCCGCATCGTGGCGGCTCTGTACGCGAAAGCGAGCACCTGCGGTTGCGTGCCCTTGCCGAAATGCTCAACGCCGCTGTTCGCGGAGAGGCTATGCCCAACCGTGTGAACATTCAGCACGGCTATTGAAATCTCCAATGGGCGCTTGTCCTGTATGGAGTCTGGCGGGTGTTTGCGTGCGCTTCGTACATGCAAACACCCGCTTTCCCATGTCCGTAGTCGGCTAAACCCGCCTGTGCGATGCCAGCCGGATTACTCCGGCTTTGGTTCTCAGCGGTTCATCGCCGGGCGTGGATGGTTGTGCCCCCGGCTTTGGCGGTTTATCGCCGAGCGTGGATGGTAGGCCATACAGGAGACCGCCACGGGGCTGACACCCCTCGCGGTGACATGCCTGTAAAGAATTTTCGGACAGGCTCTCAACCCGCCTGTGCGATACCAGCCGGATTGCTCCGGCTTTGGTTCTCAGCGTGGGTGGTAGTTCCTCTGTTCTCCTTGTGTCATGGCGAGCGCCCGCCAGGGCGGGAAGCCATCTCCCCCACGGATGGGGAAAAGGAGGCGTTGCCTTGCGCTTGCCGGTCGGGAGGTTGCTTCGGGTGCTCCCCTTTGATGTACGCAGGGCAGGTGCTCCTTGCAATTTACATGCACCCTCATGACATCCTTCCATTGCGTTTTGCACGTGGAGCGACTATAATAGCGCCACTATACATGCGAAGAAAGGAGAAGTACCATGGCAAGTGTTACCTATGACCACGTGTACAAACGCTTTGGCGATGTCGTGGCCGTCAACGACCTGAACATTCACATTGAGGATAAGGAATTTCTGGTCTTCGTCGGCCCCTCCGGTTGTGGCAAGAGCACCTCGCTGCGCTTGCTTGCCGGCCTTGAAGAAATTACTGAGGGACGCATTCTGATTGGAGACCAGGTGGTGAACGATGTCGCCCCCAAAGACCGTGACATTGCCATGGTCTTCCAATCTTACGCCCTGTACCCCCACATGTCGGTTTTCGACAACATGGCCTTTGGCCTCAAACTGCGCAAGACGCCCAAAGAGGAAATCAAGCGCCGTGTACACGAAGCCGCCGAAATGCTGGGTATCACCCAATTGTTGGACCGCAAACCCCGCCAGTTGTCCGGTGGGCAGCGCCAGCGTGTGGCTCTGGGACGCGCTATCGTGCGCGAACCCAAAGTCTTCCTGCTGGATGAGCCGCTTTCCAACCTGGATGCCAAACTGCGCGTCGAGACGCGTGCCAACATCAGCCGCCTGCACCAGCGCCTGCAGACCACCTTCATCTACGTGACCCACGACCAGGTGGAAGCCATGACGATGGCGACGCGTATCGCCGTCATGAACCAGGGTATTTTGCAGCAGGTGGATACCCCCCAAAACCTGTACGACAAACCCAACAACGTCTTCGTGGCTGGCTTCATCGGTTCACCGGCGATGAATTTCTTCAACGCACACATTCGCAAAGACGGCGATGCCCTCTTCGTGGATGGCGGTTCCTTCAACGTGCAAATTCCCGAAGACCGCGCCGCACCTTACTTCGATTACGTGGACAAACCGGTCATCTTCGGTATCCGCCCTGAAGACATCCACGACCCGAACTTCTCGCCGCCCGGCATCAAGCCGCAAATGGTCGAGGCCCGCGTTGACGTGACCGAACTGATGGGCAATGAAATCTTCGTGTACCTGAACTCTGGTGAACACAATTTCGTGGCCCGCGTAGACCCGCGCACTTCCTTCCGTATGGGCGATGCTGTGCAGGTGGCCTTCAACATGGGCAACATGCACATCTTCGACCGCGACACCGAGCAGGCCGTGCGCTAAACTTCCTGCCTTGCATAACCCATCGAGCGACCACAGGGCATTGGCTCTGTGGTCGTTTTTCTGCACCCTCCCATTTTCAGTCCTGGAGTATGACCATGCCATTCGATTACCTCCCCCCCTTGTTCAACAAAACCAAAACCAAAATCGTCCTGCTCGTCATGGACGGCCTGGGCGGCATCCCCTTCGATGAACGCGGCCTGACCGCACTGGAAGCCGCCAAAACCCCCAACCTGGACAAACTGGCCGCCGAAGGCACCCTGGGGCAGACCATCCCCCTGGCACCCGGCATCACCCCCGGCTCCGGCCCTGCCCACCTGGCGCTCTTTGGCTACGACCCGCTCAACAACCCCGTGGGGCGCGGCGTGCTCTCCGCTTTCGGCGTCGGCCTGGAGGTGCACCCCGGCGACGTAGCCGCCCGCGGCAACTTCTGCACCCTCGACGAAAACGGCCTGATTACTGACCGCCGCGCCGGACGCATTCCCACTGAGGAAGCCCTGCCCATCGTGGAAAAACTCAAACAGGTGCAGATTCCCGGTGTGCAGGTGGAAGTCGCGCCTGTCAAAGAGTATCGTTTCACCGTGGTGATGCGCGGCGAGAACCTGGACGCCCATCTGGCGGATACCGACCCCCAGAAGACCGGCGTCGCCCCCCTGCCTGTGCGCGCCCTGACCCCCGAAGCCCGGCGCACCGCCGACCTGTTTAATCAGTGGATTGCGGCGGCGCGTGCCGCCATCGCTGACGAGCCGCGTGCCAACGGGCTGACGTTGCGCGGCTTTGCCACCGACCCCGGCCTGCCGAATTTCGATGAAGCCTACAACCTGAAGGCGGCCTGCGTGGCCGTGTACCCCATGTACAAAGGCGTTTCCAAACTGGTCGGCATGGATGTCATTTCCTTCGATGGGGAATACCCCGCGGATGAATTCGCGGCTGCTGCCCGTATCTGGGATGCATACGACTTCATCTTCATCCACATCAAGAAGACCGACAGCATGGGCGAGGACGGTAACTTCGATGGCAAAGTGCATGTCATCGAAATGGTGGATGAAGCCCTGCCGCAGTTGATGGCGCTCGAACCCGATGTGCTGATGGTCACGGGCGACCACTCTACGCCCTGCAAATTACGCTCACACTCCTGGCATCCGGTGCCTTTCCTGCTGTGGGCGCCGGCCACCGTCCGCGCTGATGAGCAGACGGCTTTTGGAGAACGCGCCTGTGCCCGCGGGGGCCTGGGGACTTTCCCGGCCATGCAGGCCATGCCGCTGGCGCTTGCGCATGCCGGCCGCCTGGACAAATTCGGCGCTTGAGCCTCGAAGAAACGGTATGGGGAAACAGAAAAACTCGTTACGCATCGGGTGGGGCAGCATACTGCCCTGCCTGATGCTTTTGCTTACGGCCTGTGTGCGCCCGCAGGGTGTCGTGACGCCGCCGCCTGCGTTGCAGCCCGTCCCCCTGTGGCGCGTCTACCTGCCGCTGGTGCGCGGCACGCACCGGCAGGCTGCCGCGTATCCTCCACCCGAACCCAGCGCCACCCCTGTGCCCGCGGCGACCCCGACGCCAACATTCACGCCTACACCGCCGCCAGTGACGCTCAATTTTTGCGCCAGTGTGCCAGGAAACGCGCTCTCCATCCCGGATAGCGATTTTCAGGGGGTGGATAGCACCCTGCCAGTGGCCTACGATGGCACCCTGGTCTCTCTGCAAGTGCAAGTGGAGATTTCCCATACCTGGGTAGGCGACCTGGAAGCCACCCTGGAGCACGAAGGCCAGCAGGTGCTTTTGTTACAGCGTCCGGGGAAGACGAGTGCCAACCCCTCGGCGTGTCCGAACAATGATGTGCAGGCGCTTTTCGATGATGATGCGCCGGTGGATGTGGCTGCGGTTTGCAGTGAAACCGCCCCCGCGATTGCCGGCACGGTGCGCCCTGTGCAGCCTTTGCGCACCTTTGCGGGGCAAAATATAGGCGGCGATTGGACGCTGCACGTGCGTGACCTTTCGGAGCCAGACGAGGGTACCTTGACCGCCTGGTGCCTGGTAGCCACAGTGCAAAAATGAGCCTCAAAAAAGCGGGAGTTGTGGGCCTTCTTCAGTGAAAGGGTCGAGTTCCAGGCGGGCCTGCAGCCCCTCCCAGGTCAGGTCTGGGAGGACGGCCAGTTGTCGCACGTGGCGGAACTTGAGCAACTTCCAATCGCCGTCTCGCAATGCTTCTGCCAGCGCCGGGTCGCGACGTAACTTCCACAGGAGCAGACCGGCGCGGCTACCGGGCAGCACTATCCAGCGACGGGCGGGGGACTCTGCCCTTTGTGAGATGACGCGCCCCGCCAGGGCAGAGGCGATGACGTAGAAGATGTGGGGAACGGACTCGCCCGCGGGGTGCCAGCGCACCATTGGGGTGTTGTCTCCCTCGCGGGTGACGCGCGCCCCCATCCGCTTCCCGATGGTTTCCAGGGCGCGTGCCACCTCTTTCAGGTCGGCGCGGCGTTTTTGGGGCGCGTCCTCTGCCCGCAAGCGGTATTTCCCTTCCACGTTTTCGGCATACGAATCGAGAATGGCAAGCAACAGGGGGTGTTCCGGCGTCAGCAGGCCAGGCAGGGATTGGCATAAGGCGGCCTCCAGGTCGGGCAGGGAGCATCCGGGGGCGCGTACCAGCGTTTGCACGACACACATTTCCGCCCGGTCGGCCACGGAAAGGGTATCGGCAGGGAGTGGGTGCAGGTAGTAGCGGCGGGTGCGCGGGGTGGCGGCTTGTTGAGGAGTGTAACGCAGGCGTTCCTGTGGGTCGGTGAAAGGACGCCGCAATGCAGCCGTAATCAGTTTATAGCATTTTTCCGGCGTCTTTGGGGCGGGTGCGGTTAGCGTCCGCTGGTTTGCCAGCGCAGACAGGGCGGCGGCGTGCAGCACGTTCCAGGGAGCCGATTCAGCGCGTGCCTGCAGGTGTTGCAGTACACCCTGGCGGGCGATTTGTTGCAATTTTTGCGGTGAGGCAGCGGGGGGAGAGGTAGCGTTCTCGCTGGTTTGCCAGTGTATCTGGATGCCCTCTCCGGGACGCAAGGCCATAGCCTCGAAGTGTAATCCGCCATGCTCAGCGGCAATCAGCGCAGCCCGCAGGTAAGCCGGGTTGTCTTCTGCCAGCAGCCCCAGGACCGGGGTTTGGGGGCGCAGAGCGGGGATGAGCGTTTGCCAGGCTTCGCTGAGCAGGGCAGTGTGCCAGTCCCAGGTGTAACGGTAACGCCGCAGCAGGCCTTTCCAGGGGCCGATGGATTCCCGTCCCCAGAGCCAGCCGCTCCACAGGATGGCCTGTTTCCAGAATGGGGCGTTTGGGGATGGGATGGGGGCAATGAGCGCCCCCGGTTTTACCTCGCGGATGGCTTGTGCCGCCTCCTGCAATTTGCCGTGGTACAGGCAGATGCCTCCGGAGGGCGGCGGCATCTGCGGCCAGCGGACGCAAGGGACGGCCTGAGGACTGCTCCAGGCATTGGCGGCTTCTTCGAGCGCCTGCCACAGGTTCCATTCGGCAAAGACGGCGGGGGTTTGCAGGCTGCGGGGTCTGGCGTTTGTTTCGGGGTGCGGCCACAAGGTGTTGGCACGGTCGCAAACGGCCAGCAGCAGGGCGTGCAGGCGGTGTTCCTGCGCCTGGGGGAGGTGTAAGCGCTGCGCCTGGTTGAGCAGGGTAAAGAGGGCAATCAGTGCCCGCGGCAGGTATGTTTTGATGGCGGCTTCGGCCTGCGGGCGCAGCGGGTCATCGAGGGGGGCGACGCGCTGCAGGGCGCGCCCACTGTGCAGGCCGTAACTGCGCTGCAGGGTTTGCAAATGTTCTGTGTCTGCGGATGTGGTGCGGTACAGGCCGCTTGCGCCGCATTCCGGGCAGGTAAGTAAACGGGCGTGGGGCGCGGCGGCATTTCTGCGCCACAAGAATGCTGTGGCGGGTATGGTGATTCCGCAGGCAGGGCATTCGGTGTGGTAGAGGCTGTGCAGGTAAGGTTCCAGGCGTTGTCCTGCAACGCGGGTGGCAGCCAGTTTGGCGAGCGCGGCCATCCACTGGCTGTTTTCGCCGGGAGATGCCAGCGTTTCCTGCAGGAATGCGAGAACGGGGTTGCTGGTGATGACCAGAACGCGGTAGCCCAGCCGGGCGGCGTCTATGGCCTGTTGTGGGGCGTCGCCAAAGGGGAAGCACACCCAGGTGCCAGCCTGCAGCCGGGGAGGCAGGTAGGCGTCCAGCAGGCCGCCAGGCAGGGCGGGCAGGTAGCGGGAGATGGGGTATTCCCGCGGGGCTGTTTTTCCGGGCAGGTAGGGCGCATTCATGGTAGGATTATACCCGCATCGAGGAGGCTGGGCGAGGAGCAACGGCTTGTGGGGACAACTGGCGAGCAGTTGTCCTGCGGGCGGCTTGTGGGGACAACTGACAAGCAGTTGTCCTACGGGCGGCTATGTGGACAACTGGCGAGCAGTTGTCCTGCGGGCGGCTATGTGGACAACTGGCGAGCAGTTGCCCTGCGGGCGGTTTGTGGGGACAACTGGCGAGCAGTTGTCCTACGGGCGGCTGTGTGGACAGCTGACGAGCAGTTGTCCTACGGATGTCCTGTATGACTGTTTGAGGATATGTGGATGATATTTGCGTGGATTTTTCTTCTTGGGTGGGGCAGCGGTTTGCTGGTCAATGTGCTGGCGGATACGCTGCCGATGACGCGACGGGTATGGCCGCCGGTGTGTCCGCATTGCGGCGCGTCGCAGACATGGATGGGGGTGTTGGGCCTCAGCAGGAGGTACGGTGCGTGTGGTCACCAACGCGGGGGACGCAGTGTGTTGTTGCCTGCAGTGGCCGGCGCGGGGGCCTGTTTGCTGTGGGCAGCCCAGCCGCGGATGGGTTTTTTCGTGCAATGGGTGGTGTTGGTGTATTTTGCGCTTGTGGTGGTGATTGATGTCGAGCACCGACTGATTTTGCATCCCGTCAGTTGGGCTGGTGCGGTGCTGGGGGGGGCTGTCGGCGTGTGGCGGCACGGTGTGACGGCCACCCTGCTGGGCGGCGCGGCAGGGTATGGACTTATGTTTGGTTTGTACGCGCTGGGAGGGATATTTGCTCGTTGGGCTGCCCGGCGACGGGGGATGCCGCCGGATGAGGTGGCGCTTGGCTTCGGGGATGTGAACCTGGCCGGTGTGATGGGGCTGTTCCTGGGGTGGCCGGGGGTGATTGTGGGGCTGGTATTTGCCGTGCTGCTTGGGGGCGCATTTAGCGCTTTGTACCTGTTGTGGATGGTGCTGCGGCGGCGTTACCGGGCGTTCGCGGCCATTCCTTACGGGCCGTTTCTGGCGGCTGCGACGCTGTGGCTGTTGTTGGGCAGATAACATTGCACGAACAATCGATTGGATATCCGGTAGAAAAAGCAAACGCCCCCCGATAAAATCAGGGGGCGCAGGCGTCATGGGGATGTATGGGAATCAGGGGGTGACGAAATCCGCGGGGTAGCCGCCACCAGTGGGGTCGGCGCTGTTGACGACGTTGACCGGGGTAATGGCGCCTGTGGAGCCGTCCATATCGAAGACATGCCACCAGATGGCAAAATCATCGTTGGATGGCGGGACATCGAAAGATGCCACCAGACCGTTGTTGTCGTACACATCCACATGCGCGCCGCTTTGGTCGAGAGGCGGTTTATTGTTGTAGTTACCAGCAGCAAAATCATAGTGCCGTACGGCGTAAACATAGGTGCCGCCCTGCGCCTGACTGATGGTGATGGTCTCTGGTGCAGCGCCGTCCACGCTGTCGATGTCGATGCAGGCCCAGGGGAAGGCGCTGCAGTTGCCGCGGCCAGAATTGTTCCCTGTAATTTGCTGGATGTGGTACGGTGTGGCGCGTGGCAACCATAAATTGGCGTCCAGGTCTACGGTGGGGATGCCAGGGCCGCCCCAGGTGAGCACGATACGGTACTGATTGCTTCCCAGGCCGGCGGGGGAGAGCGCCAGGTCGACGGTGGTGACCGACTGGGCGGTGCCATCGAAGAGTTTGGCCGATACGGTGCGCTCCAGGGTGCTGTACCCGCTTAGAGTGGCGACGATGGTGTAGGTGCGATTCTGGATGCCGGTTAACTGATAGTAGCCGGTTTCGTCAGTGGTGACACAACTGGCGGGGTCGTTCTTGATGCACACCTGCGCGCCAGCGAGCGGGCCGCTGGTTTGCCCAATCGTAGCATCGAATACGACGCCTTCGATGATGGCCGGGCCGAGTTGGTAATCTTTCATTACCAGCGGCATGTAGATGCCAAACGTTGCCTGTGGTGCGGCAGCCCCTGAAAGGACGGTAGACAGCAGGAGGCCGCTCAAGAGGAGCAGGAGTAGGACAAGGCTTTTTCGGCTCATGGGCACTCTCCGAAGGGGGGTGAGGAGAGAGGCCAGGGGTTGCCTGGCCTCTCTCGTGGTTTTGTGAGGCTAACCGCCGAAGGGCGGGGTGTTGGTTGGCGTGGGGCTGGATGTGCTGGTCGGCGGAGCGGTGTTGGTCGGTGTGGGTGTGATGGTGGGGCCGCCGGGAGTGAAGGTGCGGGTGGGCGTGGGGGTGCGGGATGGCCGCGGCGTGTTGGTGGGTGGCGATGTGGGCGTCTTCGTGGGGATGGGGGTTGGCGTCTTGGTGGGAATGGGCGTCGGCGTGGCCGTGCAGGCGTTGTGGCTGCAATCCGGTGTGTTGGTGGCCGTGGCCGTGGGCGTGGGGGATGGCGTGGGGGTCGGTGAAGGGATGACGTAGCCGCTGCAGGAGGGGTCCCATCCGGGGTTTTCCCAGGCGATGCCGTCGATACGGTTATCCATCTCGCTCAGCCAGGGCGTCACGCCGTACATGTCGTCGTACACGTTTTTGCTGAAGAGGAAGATACGGTCAACGATGACGCCGTCCTCGCGCATCCAGATGTTGAGGGTGTGAACGCCTGGAGAGGGAACGTTGATGATGGCAAAATTGTTCCAGGGACTGCCCCAACCAGTGCGCCAACGCCATTGACCGCTGCGGAACCCCGCGAGGCCATAGCCACTGGCGTTGGTCAGTCCAACGCCATCCAGGCCAATGTGGATGCTGTCGTTGCGGCTGGCGCGCCCGACCGAATCGGCCTGCCCGCGAATGATGACGTAGTAGTCACCCGCGGTCTGGAAGTTGATGTCGTAGTCCATACGCGGGCCATCCAGATTGAGGCCGGTGGATGTGCCGTCGTTGGGCTGGGCAATCATGGCGCCGTCACCGCTGTATCCCAGGAAGGCGGTAGTGCCCACCCAGGAATCGCCGCGCCCGGTTGTGGCATTCATGAAGTGCTCGGCTTCCAGCATCAGAGCGCCAAAGCCATCTTCGTTGTATTGGCACGAACCGGCGGATGGCGTGGTCAGGCTGACGTTATCGAAAATGGCAGTAGCCAGTTGGGAATTGTTGTGCGCGGTGACTGCAAAGCCCAGGTAGTAATCGGTGCTGATGTCATCGACGATGTAGTGGCGCACGTAATTCCAGTTGACGCCATCCTGGGAGATGAATCCGTAGATGTCGCGTCCAATTTTGCGCACCTTGAGCCATACGGGCAGCGTGTAACTGCCGCTGCTGGTGCTGCTGGTGGAACTGCCGTTATACCGGCGGTACTGGAAACGTTTGCCGTTGCTGTAGGAGACCAGCATGAAGCCATTGGCTGCCGATGGATTGGTGGCAGAGCGCACCATCAACCCTACCTTGGCCCAACTGTTGTTGGCTGTGAAGGCTACCAGGCGGGTGGTGAATTCCATGATGCCGTCGCTGGAGAGGCGGGCTACATAGCGGAAGCCATCGCTGCTTCCCCAGATGTCTCTGCCGGAGCCGCACACACGCAGCTGCCGCGGCGGGCTGGCGTCGGCCATGATAGCGGCCTCCTCGATGGACGTGCCGGTAGTGGTGGTGCCGATATCCTGGGCAAACCAGCCATCGGTGGGAGGCAGCATGGGGCCGGGTAAACTCGTGGTGCCCTCACAGGCCGGCAGGGGGGTGGGAGTGGGGGTACGGGTGGGGATGGGACGCGGCGTGGCCGGGCGGTTCAGGGTGCAGCCGTTGGTGAAATTGATGGTCACACCGTAGTCGCTATCCAGGATGTCGTTTTGCCAGTTGCTCCATTCCCCATCGAAGTCCATGCGGATGTAGCGGGTGGAGCCGGCAGGGAAGTCGTTGCGGTCGTTGGGAATGGGGTTCACCGAGGTGGCCGGCGGGGTGTGGAAGCGGCTGCCGCCGTTGCCATCGGTGGACACCACACGGCGCAGGTTGCTCCAACTCCAGGATGGGTTGCCGCCAGAACCGTAGTCGCTGCGGCGCAGGTCATCCCATTGCATGAAGTCCACGCTGGGGTTGCGGCCGCGTACCTGGTTGCCGAAATCTTCCACGTATTGCCAGTCGATGGAGATATCCTGCACCTGGGCGTCGTTCCAGTCGTAGTTCGAAACAGGAATTTCAAGCAGGCCGCTGCCATAGTACTGGAAAGGCCCCAGGACGTAGTTGTTGCAGTCCGGGGTGGGCGTGGCGGTTGGCGGCGGCGGGGTGTCGGTGGGTGCCGGGGTGACGGTGGGAACGTTGGGGTTGGGGGGAATTGCGAGCACGCGCGCCACACGGAAGTTTTCCAGGTAACCGGTGCGTTCAGCGTGCAGCGTGAAGGATGGCTGGATACTGGAGATGATGGGGGCAATCACGGGATGCTGAAAAGTCACGGAAACCAGCAAGCGAGTGGGGCCTTCCTCCGGGTTGCCGGGGTCATCGGCTACGATGTCGTCTCCAGTGCCCAGAGTCAGGTCTGGACCGGGCTGGACGCAAGTATCCACCGGGGGCGGGTTGTACTGATTGTTTTGCGGCCCGTTGACGAAACTACACACCGTGGTGTGGATGTATCCAGGCTGGGTTTTGTCGGTGACGGAGCGGTCGAGAACGATGCCGAGTTCGGCGCTTTCTACCGCGTCATAGATGGATTGCAAGCGGGCGTAGTCGATTTCGGCGTTGCGGTCGGCTTTGTTGTCTTCCTGGTCGCACACCAGCCCATCGCCGTCCAGGTCTGCCGGAGCAGGGGAGCCTGTGCAGTACACGCTTTTGTTGTAGTCACCGGTGACGCCGTAGCGTACGCCGGTGCGTGCGGCATTGCTGATGACAATCCAGGCCTGGAAGGCGCGCGCCATTTCTATGATGCCCAGTACCAGCAAAAGCAGGACAGGCAGGATGAGGGCAAATTCCAGAAGCCCCTGCCCGCGTTTTGGAGGCTTGTCTGCTGGCCGGGCGTTTTTACTGGATTTGAAATTGAAAACTATCATACGTGCACCACCTTTTGGAAATTACGGTCTGTGTGCGCGGCGGACCTTGCAGGTTCTTATTTCTTCAAGCGGGTGAAAATACGCGAAGCGATGTCTTCGAAAACGCGGTTGAGTTGTGCGCCGGAAGGGGAGTAGTAGTAGTTTCCGCACCAGTCGGTGTAATCGGTGTAGCCGGCACAGGGGTCGGTAGCCGGGTCGCCATCGTAGCCTACGGCAGCGATGTATCGCAGCAAACTGGCGCCATAGGGAATGCTGTTGACTTCGGCCAGAGGCGTACCGGCGTAGTTGTTGGTGACTTCGGGCCCCAGACCAATGGTGAAAATCACAGAACCCTGACCAGGGTTGGCACATGAACTGGCCGGGTTGGTGGGGAAGCAGCCCACGAAATCGGCCATATCGCGCGCGTAGTCGTCGGCATCGTACTGCCCGTTGCCGCTGGTGTGCCGGGTAGTGGTATCGTTATCCTGGCACAGGTTAATCCAGTCGGGGCAAAAGCCAATCGGCCAGGTGGCGGGGTCGGTGTACACATCGGTGTTTTCCAGGTCTGTGGCATTCGCCAGGCCGTCAGTGAGCAGCACGGTAATCCAGAGGGCGTCTTCGCGGGTCTGGTACGTGAACATGTTGCCGGCACGCAGCAACCCGCCGCCGATGTTGGTGGTCATGTAGGCAGACCACTCGCTGTTGGCGTCGCAGGCCTTGCAGAAGAGGCCGGTGTAGTTGCCACTGGCATCGTAGTTGCGGCACGGCCCCCAGTAGGTGCTTCCGGGGTTGCCGGTATAGGGGTCGGTGACGCCCTGACAGGTGCCCGGCTCGTAGACCGTGAGTTGTTTGATGGCGCTGATGGCTGTGCCCTGGTCGCTAATCCAATAGGGGGTGGTGTTCGTGGTGTCGGTAGGGTTGCTGGGGTTGACGTACCAGGTGTGGGCGCCATCCGAAAAGGCTACGATGGCAACGCGGTCTTGTTCGAAAGCGGCGTTGTTATCCAGGATTTTGCTGACGAAATTGACGGCGGCCTCTTTCACTTTTTCGAAAGGCTGGCACTCTCCTGGGTAGCCATCGGCTCCGCCGGGGTCCTGGTGGTTGCAGTAGTATGGGTCGCGCAAAGGCGTGCCGGATGTGGCTTCGAAGGTCATCGATTCCGAAACGTCAATGACCAGCACCACGTCCATGGATGCGGCCTCGCTGGTGGCTGTGGTACTGGCGGGAATGCTGCCAAAGCCGAACAGGCTCAGGAACATGGTGTCTACGTTTGCATTGACGGTGACGCGCACCAGTTTACGCGGAGGCGTGGTGCACAATTCGGGGTCTGGGGGGACTGCCGTGGGGTCGCAGATTTCGATGATGACGTTGCCGGGGCTGGTATCGAAGCCATTCAATTTGACGGCTTCGAGGGCCGCGGCCTGCATTTCAGCAAACGTACGCCCTTCCCGGAACTGGGCGGCTGCTGCCAGTGCACCGGCATCCGTGGCGCGTTGTAAATTGCCGCGCATGATGAAGTAGTATCCCAAATCAACGGTGAGGCCGACAAAAGCAAGCAAACCGATGAAAGCGAAAGCGATGATAACCAGGGCCTGGCCGCGCTCTTTTCTGGAAGAAGGATTAACGCGAAAGGTATTCATAAGCGGTGTTTGCCTCCTGTTTTCAGGGGATGGGGGTCGGCGTGGGTTCGGCAGAAACCAGGGGCATAATGGTGTACACGTGTAAGCGAGTGGGGTCGGGGACGAAAGCGGTAATCCAGGGGAGTTTGAGTTTCTGGTCGTAGTGGTAGTACAGTTCCAGTACCAGGAAACCGGTACTGGGAGCGGCGCTGTTCAGGCGGCTGACGATTTCGGCGCTGGAAAAAGCAGAACTTTGATTGCGGGTGTTGTAGCCGTGATACGCCAGCGCATAAGACCAGCCGGCTTCCCCTCCATTGCCAGAAGAACTGGGGGGAAACCGCAGTACCGCCGGGGGATTGCCCTGTTCTATGCTGAAGACGGAAAGAATGATGTCGTTTTTGCTGCTTGCCGAACCCCCGTTGGGGTCCACCACGCCGTAGATACAATTTCCACCGGCATCCGTTTGCAGGCAGAGGGTAGAAACCTCTGGAGCCAGCAAGGTGAGTTCCTGGTTGACAAGGCAGGCGGTCTGGCGGTAGAAATCGGTGGTACGGTTGCAGCACAGGGGCTGCGGGAAGGTATCGTTGCCGGGGACACCGTCACAGGGTAAATCGCCGCTGCCATCTACGGTTTCCGCGGAGGCATAGTCACTGTCACTGGCGAAACGAGCCGCGTTGCGCACGCCATCCTGCAAGGTAAGATATTCGTTGAGCATGAAGCCAAATTCAATCAATCCAGAAAGCAAAATCAACATGACAGGTAGCGTGAGCGCCATTTCTACCAGCGATTGTCCCCGGGGTTTGGGGATTTTCATCGAAAGAAATCTCATGATAACGGGCACCTCCTTTCCGGCGCTTTAAAGCAATTCTATTGTATCTCAAATTTTTTTTGCATAAAATCCCCCAAAGGTAAGGGGGTATGCAAAAAACTTGCGTGCGGTATAGCGTGGAACAAAATCACTTGATTACTGTCGCAGGTTTGCTTTTACATTGTATCATCTTTTGTGGAAAGCACCTCTTTCATTATAAAGTGCCTTTGGCTATTTTTGCCCTTTCAGGTTCGTTACATTGTGTGCCCGGGCGACAGGGGATAAAAAAGGCCGGAGCAATTTGCTCCGGCCTGTAAAGCACATGCAAGACGAGCGTCAGGAGGCATTGGCCTCGCGCACAGGGTTGAACCAGTTGCGCCACTCTTTGTTTTCCCACACCACCAGGATGGGGGCAGCGTTGAAAATGGAGGAGTAGGTTCCGCTGAAGACGCCAACCAGCAGGGTGACTACGAAATGCCGGGTGGTTTCGCCACCGAAGAGCGCCAGCGCCAGCAAGGTGAACATAACCGTCAACTGCGTGTTGATGGAACGGTCCAGCGTCTGCACGATGGAGTGATTGACCAGCGTCTCGTAGGGCAGGCGGCGGTAAATGGTGCTGTTCTCGCGGATGCGGTCGAAGACCACGATGCTATCGTGCACGGAAAAGCCAATCACGGTCAACAACGCCGTCAGGAAAAGGGAGTCGATTTCCCAGCCCAGGAATTTCCCAAAGATAGCCGACAGGCCGACGACAACGGCGACATCATGCAGCATGGCCAGAATGGCGCTGACGCCATAGCGCAGGGCATGAGGAACACCGCGGAATGCCCAGGTGATATACAGCATGATGAAAATGGCTGCAAAGGCCACAGCACCAGTCGCGCGGGTGGTTACTTCTTTCCCGACCGTAGGGCCAACGCTATCGAAGCGCAGCACGGTGATGTCTCCAAACTGTTCCTGCATGGCGTTGAGCAATTGCGTGCGGGCGTCGTTATCCAGGAACTTGGAGCGGATAATCATCACACCGTCATTGGAAGATTGTACCCGCGGGGCTTCGAAGCCCTGTGCAGTGTACAACTCGATAACGGCAGTGGGGTCAGGCGCTGTGCTGCTGTTGAATTGCACTTCCAGCAAACTACCGCCAGTGAAGTCAATCGCCAGGGGCAGCCCCCACAACAAGTAGGCTATCAGCCCGGGTACGATGACAATCAGCGAGATGGCAAAATACAGGTACCGTCGTTTTACAATGTTGAGCATGGTTTATCCTCCGCACCTAAATGCCGAACCACTCCGGCTTTTCGCTTTGTTTGATGTTATCCAGCACGATGTGCAGGTAGGTGCGCGTGGCTACGATAGCGGTGAACATGCTGACGATAACGCCCAGCGCCAGGGTCACGGCGAACCCTTTCACGATGCTGGCACCGAAGGCGCTCCCAAACCAGAACAGGATGGCGCAGGTAATCAGCGTGGAGAAGTTGGAATCTCGAATGGAAGGCCAGGCGCGCCGCCACCCCAGGTCAATGGCCTGACGCAGGGTTTTGCCTTCGCGTAGTTCTTCCTTCAAACGCTCGAAGATGAGCACATTGGCGTCCACAGCCATCCCGATACTGAGCACGAAGCCCGCAATACCCGGCAGGGTCAGGGTCACCGGAATCAGTTTGAAGAGCGCAAAACTCAATAAGGCGTAGGTGACCAGCGCTACATCAGCCAGAATACCTGGCACACGATAGTACAACGCCATGAAGAGCACCACAATACTCAGGCCGATGGCGCCGGCAATCAAACTCTTGCGCAGGGAATCCTGTCCCAGGGTAGGGCCAACGGTACGCGTTTCCACCACCTTCAGGGGGATGGGCAGAGAGCCATAGCGTAACTGCACGGCCAACTGGTTGGCCTCTTGTTGGGTGAACTGTCCCTGGATGACGCCAGAACCCTGCGTGATGGGGCTATTGACGCGCGGCACGGAGATGATGCGCTTGTCGAGCACGATAGCCAGGTATTTTCCTACATTCTGGCTGGTGTAATCGGCAAAAATGCGTGCCCCCTCGTCTGTCAACTGAAACGCTACTTCCGGCTGACCAGTCTGGTCTGCGGTTACCTGTACGTTCTTCAGCGCCGCACCGGTCATCACAGTGTGCCACACTTGCGCCGTAGCGGTGACGCTGTCTGTCTGGCTGATAGTAGTCGTCTGGCTGATGACTCCGCCCTGTTCGAAATCTGTCTGAATAACCGTGCCGGGCTGCAGCGGCGTGCTGCCCATATCCACGAATTCCAGCAAACCGGTTTCCTTGAGGGTCGCGAGGGCGGCTTCGGGGTCTTGCTCCCCTGGCAACTCCACCAGGATGCGCCGCTCGCCAGCCTGTTGTACGGTGGCCTCGCCCACGCCCAGCAGGCCGTTGACACGATTTTCCACAATCACGCGTGCTGTGGACATGGATTCGGCGCTCACAGGCGTATCAGCGGGCAAATCGGCTTCCAGCAGGGCTTGTACCCCGCCTTCCAGGTCCAACCCCAGGTGGGTGCGGATTTCCCGCCCGAGGATAGGCTTGTTTTCCGTAAAGGTAATTACGGTGGCCCCAATGACCAGGACAACGATGAGGATGAATAGTTGGTAGTAGCGTTGTTTCATGTAGTAAGCCTCCGGATTCGCACAAATGCCAGCCGCGGGCTGGCCGCGGGCGATTATACCGCCCTTCAAAGGTATTGTCCAACAACATGAGCCTGTGGCAACGATTCCAATAACCCCAGATGAACACAGATAGCACAAATAGGTGCAGGCAAATACCGTAGTAGAAAGCGGCAGGTGAATCTGCGCCGATACTTGTCCCCCAGTGGTGGTAACTGCTCAGGTCACTCGCCGGGGAATCAATTCCCCGGCTGAAAACATCGGAGTTGGCTAAACCCGACTGCTCGGTGCCAGCCGGATTGATACGGCATTGGCTGTTCACCCCGGCGGTTCATCGCCGGGTGTGGATGGCTGAATCGTTACAAGTGGCGACTGTGTAACGCAACCGCGCTGTAGAGGCGCGCTCAGTGGCACGCAGGTGTCAGGGAATGTGACGGTAGGCTGCCCGCTGGCGTTTGCGTTGCTACTTTGTCTGGTTTTTGCGTTCCAGGCGTGCCAGCCGATGTGCGAAAGGCGCCTGCCAGGTCATTTGTTCTGCTTTGGGGGCTGTAGAGAGCCGCAAGAGCGCCTGGCGCGTCCAGTGCAGGGCGGTTGCCACGTCTCTGGCGCGATGTTCGTAGTACTTGGCTAATTCTTCACAGGCGTAGTATTCGCCTTCCTCGGCAGCCTGCTGCCACCACCTGACGGCTTCTTCCCACGCAGCCCGACGCTTGAGCAGAAAACTCAATCGTTTGCGCGCCTTTTTCCGGCTTTCGGCAGGCAGTTCCTCGCGTTGCAAGGCCTCTCGGTAGACGCGTATGGCCTGTGCTGTGTCCCCTACCTTTTCGAAGACGCTGGCAATGCCTGTCAGGTCAAGCGCAGGTGTTTCGGGGCGCTCCAGGGGTTTGTGCAGCAAATCGCCCATGTGATTGAGCAATGCGGCCATAGCGAGCACATCTTTCTCGTTGTGGTAGAACACACTTTTGAGCAGGCGCGCATCCCCTGTGGTCAGGTAATCCAGATACAGGCGTGGAATAACCCAACTGGGAATGTCCTCCTGGGTGCGGGTAAACCCCAGGATACGCGCCTCCAGGGAAAGCAGAGTCCGGCTGGGGAGCCGTTCCCGCCACAGGCGGCGCGCCAGCAGCAATAAATCCAGGTGCAGACTCCCTTCCAGGGGGTTGCTGAGGCCGTTGAGGGTGTAGCGCGTCCTCAAGAGAGGTCCGTCGAAACTGCGTCCATTGAAACTCACCCATACCCGGCATCCGGAAGCAAACTCCGAGAGTGCGGCCAGTTGTGCTGCTTCCTCTCCCGGTTCGCGCAGAAAGAATTGTGCCACGCGGAAGGTGTCTCCATAGAAACGTCCCGCGCCAATCAGAAAAGCGTACGTGCCGCCCGCACTGGCGAGGCCTGTGGTTTCGGTGTCGAAGAAAAGGTACTCCTGCGGTTGACATTCCTGCAAGGCCGTATCCTGTGCCCAGGCGGCCAGCAGTGCCGGTGGCGTGCGAAAGGCTATCGCACCTTTGCCGTAGGGGCTGCCAACCGGGTGCTGGCTTTGGGCGTGGTAGGTCTCACCGTACAGCGTGGGGTACACTGCCCCAGGCACGACGTGTTCTATGGGGTGTGCCGGGCTTTTTTGGGGCTGCGCCTGTTTCAGGTGTTGGGTTCCCGGCTGCACGCCCAGGGCTTTGAGCCGCTCGGAGAGATTCATTTCCTGCCCCTCCGGCCTGCCAGTATCTCTGCCAGGTGCGCACACCGGATGGATGACCCGCGCTTACGCAGCCCGCCTTCGATGTGCAGCAAACAACTGATATCGCAGCCGGTGACTGTTTGTACACCGCTGGTTTCGATGGCATCCAGTTTGCGTTCCAGCAATGCGCCAGAAAGTTCGGGCTGCTCCACGGCAAAGAGACCGCCAAAGCCGCAGCACTCGGCTTCCAGCGACACGAAGGGGACGCCTGCAGCCTGGAGCAAATCTTTGGGCTGCGAATCTACCCCCAAGCCGCGTAGCAGGTGACAGGATGGGTGATAGGCAACGGCAGGGGGCGTATCGGTCGGGGCATGGGTTTCTGGCGAGTTATTTTCCCCGGCCAGAAATTCGCTGAACTCGAAGGTGCGCTTTGCCAGTGCCTGGGCGCGTGCCTGCAGGGCGGAATCGCGGGCGAACAACTGGGGGTAGTGGTGGCGTATCATGGCTGTACAGGAACCAGAAGGCACTACCACCGGCCCCTGGGTGTGTTCCAGCACCTCAAGGGTGTGACGGGCCATGCGCCGGGCTTCGTCCTGGTAGCCGGCATTGAAGGCCGGCTGCCCGCAGCAGGTCAGTCGAGAGGGTACATGGACGGTGTGCCCGTGTTCTTCCAGCAGGTGTACCACGGCACGAAGCGTTTGCGGTGAAAAATTTTCAACCAGGCAGGTAGGAAAGAGGGTGAGGTGCATGGGTGCTTGTCGTGAGAGCCGGGAACTGCGGAAATTACTGCCACCAGCCGTTGGGCAAGGGCGTGATGTGTCCCAGAGTCTGCGCCAGGTATTGCACGCGGGCGGTGTGCTCCAGGCGTTCCAGGTTGATGAAGGCTTCCTCCAGGGTGCGCCCTACGGTGAGACTCCCGTGTTGGCGCAACATGATGGCGTCATGGTCGGCAATCAGAGTGCGGATGGCTGCCGCGTTTTGCGGAGAGGAGGGCAGGGCGAAATCGGTGGTGGGGATGCTGCCCAGGGTCATGCGCGTTTCGGGGAGGAAATCGTCCCGCAGGTCGAAGCCGGCGACGGTGAGCGCCACAGCATACGGGGGATGGGCATGGAGCACCGCCTGGACGTCGGGCCGCTGACGATACACTTCCAGGTGCATGGGTTGTTCGGAGGTAGGCCTGATTCCTGCGGCAGCGTGCAATACTTCGCCTTCTGGAGAGAGAATCAGCAGGTCTTGCGGTGTGAGGCGTCCTTTACACAGCCCGGAGGGGGTAATCAGGATGTTGCCATCGGGCAGGCGGATGGAGATGTTGCCATCGTTGGCGGTCAGTAAACCGCGTTGATAGGCGATACGGCCAATCTCGATGATTTCGGTGCGGTAAGGGGTGTCGTTCATAAAGGGTGCTCAAAGGGTGCTCAGAGAACGGGTGTCGTGCGGAAACGGTTGGGGTTATCTTACCATTATCGGCAAATACACGGCATGACCGTATACCACATGCCAGATGCCGTGATAATTTCGCCGGCCAGTCCAGTCGGTGGCTTCGGCGTAAAACCCGATGTTGATTTGGGGAGAAAGCCCCGCGGGGTTGAAGGATGCCTGCCAGCCATCACGACCGTCGCTATCGACGCCGAGCAGTTGCCAGGTATCCTGCTCCCAATCACTGCTATGCCACCAAAAGGCCACCTGCTGCACGCCGTCGTCGTCTGCTGTGGTGGCGGTCACACTGATGGGCTGGTTGATGGACAACACCTCCGGGGCGTGCAGAGTCACTGTGGGGGGGTGCGTATCGCGCATCAGATGTAACGTGTAGGTGTAGGCTTCGCCGCCTGCGGTGGGGTGGTCCCAGGCGCGTAACTTCAGATAGTAGGTTCCGCTGTAGGGCAGCGTGAATCCCAGGTGTGGGTCCTGCATCTGGTAGGGAACTTCATCATCGTGTTCGGCCAGTTGCGAGGCGCCGTCCTCGGCCAGCAAGAACAGGTACCCATCGAGTTGCGAGCCGTTGTTCGCCCCCACTGCATCCACATCCACGCTGATGCGCTGCCCGGCCTCTCCTTGAAAAGTGTAGAAGTCCAGGTCTCCGGGAGGGCAAATGCTGCCGGAAACAGTCTGCCCGATGGTTAGTGGGGTGGCTGCCACAGGGGTGTCGTTGGGGGTGCTTTCGGCACAGGTATAGGTGCGCAGCGGACGCAATTGCACCTGGTCAATCGCCCAGGGCATTGTGGGGTTGTGTTCCCCGTCCAGGGTGGCGAAATGGAAACGGAAGCGCACGGTGTGCCCGACATACGGACTGAGGTCCACCTGGGGGGCTTGCATCCATCCCAGGGCGGGGTCGTCCTGGTATTGGTGTAGCCGCACAAAGGGCGCGCCATCCACCGAGACCAGCAACCAGCGTTGGTCCCAGTGTTTCCCGTTGCTTTCCGTGTTGGCGCGGTACCAGAAATTCAAGGCGTAACCGCTTTGCGTAACGGAAATCGGCGGGGTGGTGAGGTCGGCCTGGTAGGGTTGGGTGTTCTGTGTGGGGCTGACAACCCAGACTGCGCCATCGTGTACCGGGTTGTTGCCTGAGGCCCAGGAAAGATTTTCCCAGCCAGGCAGGGTTTCCAAATCAGGTGTGTAGGGCAGAGTGATGAGGGGTGTGATGGAAAGTGTGTCGGTGATGGTGAAGGTGTAGGGTGTGCTCCATTGCGTTACGGAGATGCCGCTGGTGTAGGGCGTGCCAGCCCGTACCGTCCAGGTGTACGTGCCGGCGGGCAAATCGAGGGGCAGGTATGG
>DAOTWV010000019.1:0-3488 GCA_034435695.1 Anaerolineales bacterium
CCAACACGCCTTTCATGCTTCCCGTCTGGCGGGAGCACTAAAGATATGTTGGTCTGTAGAACGCTGATAACGCTGGTGCCGCTGATATCCACTGGTTGTGTTGGTTTTCGCCGCTTCCTTGTCCGTATCTGCGAGAATCTGCGTCAAATCTGCGGTATCTGCGTTCCGTTGTGCCAGACCATACCGCGATTCACCAACAACGTTTTCGTGCTTCCCGTCTGGCTGAATAGTTATGGTTTTCATTTGATGTGGGTATAATCTCAAGATGGACATTTCACCACTATGGGGTACGTTGACGATAGCCGGGCTGGCAACACTGCTGCTCCTGACCGGATGGGTACGTGCGGATGTGGTCGGGCTGCTCACCGCGGCCCTGCTGGCATTGTTCGGGCTGATTCCACCGGGGCAGGTGTTATCGGGGTTGAGCAACCCGGCGGTGGTCGTCATCCTGTGCGTCTTCATCCTGACCAAAGGGCTGGAAACAAGCGGCCTGACGGAACGCCTGGGGAAACAATTGGAGAAGGCCGCAGGGCAATCCGAGGGGCGTTTTTTGACGGCGGTCATGCTGGCCGCGGCGCTGCTTTCTCTGTTCATGAACACCATTGCCGCGGCGGCCGTCCTGCTGCCGCCGCTGGTGGCCGTCACGCGGCGCGAACGCGCGTTTTCGCTGCGCCGGGCGCTCATGCCAATGGCCTTCGGTACCCTGCTTGGCGGCACGGCCACCCTGCTGACAACCGCCAACCTGGTCACCAGCGCAGCGCTGGAAGCCCACGGCTATCGCGGCTACGGTTTGCTGGATTTTCTGCCCGTCGGGCTGCCGGTGACGGTCGCCGGAGTAGGGTTCATGTTGACCATTGGACGCAAATTGCTCCCTGCGCCGGAAAACCCCTCGCCCCGTCCCCTGCCCGGAGAAGTGCTGAACGACCTGGAGCAGGCCTATCACCTGGCATCCGAACTGCACGAAATCCAGGTGCAGGCCGATTCGCCGCTGATTGGACGCGTTGCCCAACGTCCGCGCATGGCCCGCGATATGGGAATCACGCCATTGGGGATGCTGCTGGATGGTGAGTTGGTGCTGGCCGACAACCTGCCCGCCGGGCGGCTCGTCCAGGCCGGGGACATCTGGCTGGTCGTTGGAAAAACCAGTCCAGAAAGCCTGGAACAACTTGGCCTGAAAACATTGGATAGCAGCGAAAGAGAACTGTTGGGGATGGAAGATGCCGTACTGGCCGAAGTAACGCCCAATCCGCGCGGTGCGGCAATCGGTGCGACGCCGCAGGCCCTGCATCTGCGCAGCACCTTTGGCATCCGCGTGCTGCTCGTATGGCGTCATGGGCGTGTGATTGCACACCGGGTACACGAGACGCCGCTGCAACCCGGCGACGCGCTGCTGGTGTACGGGGCGCGGGATAGTTTGCGGCGCATGTGCGAAGACGGTGCGTTTGCGATTCTTTCCAGGGTGGGCTTTACAGGCCGCCAGGAAACGCGCACCGTGCGGTGGGCTTTGCTGGCAATGCTCATTGCGCTGCTTCCGGCGGCGTTGAACTATCTTCCGCTCACACTATCCGCGTTGTTGGGGGTGCTGGTGCTGTTGTTCGCAAACGTGTTGACCCCAGAGCAGGCCTATCAGGCCGTATCCTGGCGCGTGATTTTCCTGATTGCCGGCATGATTCCCCTGGCACAGGCCATGCAGCAAAGCGGCGCAGCCGCCTTTTTGAGCGGGCATTTGCTGGCCTGGATGGGGCCGGGTGCGCCCTCGTGGGCCGTAGCGGGAGTATTTGCGGGCATCACCATCGGGATGGCACAGGTCGTCAGCGGACAGGCCGCCGCGCTCATCCTCGCTCCGCTGGCGATTGCCGCCGCAGGACAATATCACCTGGACCCGCGCGCTCTGGCGATGGCGGTGGCCGTACCCGCTTCGCTGGGATTTTTGCTGCCCACGGCTCATCCAGTCAACTTACTGGTCATGGGGCCGGCCGATTATCATCCGCGGGACTACCTGAAGGTGGGGCTGCCGCTGACCCTGCTGTTGATTCCGGTCATCCTGATTGCTATCCGCTTGTTCTGGTTATAGCAATCTGGCCTGGAAAAGTGAAAAAGCCACCAGCGATTGGTGGCTTTTTTCGATTGTTCAACGAATGCTCAGCGCAGGTCTTCGAGCATGGCCTGGTATTCTTCACGTGTGATTTCACCGCGGGCGTAGCGCTGCGCCAGGATTTCTTTGGCGGAAGGCTACGCCGGGGCTGCCGGGCCAGACTGGCCGGGGTTCTGCCCGCCGTTGAAGAGCGTCCGCACCAGCCAGACGCCGCCGAAAATCAGCCCGCCCCAAAACAGGAGCATCACAAGCAGGCCGATGCCGCCCAATCCCATGCCAATTCCCATCATGACTCACCTTCCTTCAAGACAAATCTTCCAGTATGGACAGGTACTCTTCGCGACTGATTTCGCCGCGGGCGTAGCGTGCCTGCAAAATTTCCTTCGGCGAAGGTGCGGCCGGCTGTCCAAAGGAAGCCGGCGTCCCGTTGCCAGCGCGGCGCACCGCCCAAATCACCAGCCAGACGATGCCGACAATCACGGCGACGGTGAACACCAGGTTGAGAATCATGCCAATCCAGCCGAAGGCGCCATAGCCGCCGTAGCCTCCCATCATCATTCCAGGTCCCATCATGATTTTGTACTCCTTTCTTGAACGTGCGCCATCAGGCGCTTTGGTTTTCATTGATGCCCCCATTGTAGGCCGGAATGGTAAAGGAAGATTGAAGGCTTTTCAAAGATTTGGTAAAGATTTGTCGCAAGGTCACGGTGAAGGTGCTGGGCAGGCAACGGCATTGCCGTCGCCTACCCGCATGAAATTCGGTTGTCCTGCAGCGGCAGCGCCACAGTGAAAGTGCTGCCCTCCCCCGGCCCCTCGCTCTCGGCCCAGATACGCCCGCCGTGGGCCTCTACGATGTGCTTCGCAATAGTCAGCCCGATGCCGCTGCCGCCGCCGGCCCGCGAACGGGACTTGTCGGTGCGGTAGAAGCGGTCGAAGATGTGCGCCAGGTCCTCGCGGGCAATGCCAATGCCGGTATCGCGCACGGACACCAGCGCCCAGCGTCCCTGCGGCAGGCGGGGATGGCGTGCGGTCGTCTCGCAGGTCACCTGCACCTCCCCGCCCGGCGGGGTGTAACGCAGGGCGTTGCTCAACAGGTTGATGAACACCTGCGCCAGCCGGTCGCGGTCGGCGGACACCACCGGCGATGACGCCGGCAGGTTCAGGTGCAGTTGCAGGTCCTGGGCCACGAACTGTGCCTGCAATTGCCGCGCCACCTCACCCACCAGGTCGTTCAGCGCCACCGGCTCTTTTTCCAGCGCGGGCTGCCCGCTGGCAGATTGCTGCGCCAGCGCCTCCACACGTGAGAGTTCCTGCAAATCGGCCACCAGGCGGCTCAGGCGCGCCGCCTCGCGGTGCACCTCTTCGAAGGTCTCCGGCGTCGGCTCATACACGC
>DAOTWV010000020.1:0-6285 GCA_034435695.1 Anaerolineales bacterium
GTAACTGCTCAGCCCACCCGCCGGGGAATCAATTCCCCGGCTGAGGACACCAAAGTCGGGTAAACCCGACTGCTTGGCGCTAGCCGGATTGTTCCGGCTTTGGCCGAGCAGCCCGACGATAAATCGTCGGGCGTGGGTGGCTGAGTTGTTACGTTGGGTGTGAAAAAAACGACTTGCAAGGATGGAAAAATGCTTGTGCAATAGCGCATCACAAGGTGCGGCGCACAAATTATTGCATGAACAAAGTGTATCATATTTTTTCTTTTTTTTGCAAAGAGTTGTGACAAAGTTTTGTGAAAAATGCGTTGCGATTGGTGTGCAACTGTGCAACGCGTGCCCCCGCACTTTTGTCTGGGTTCCCCTTCCCCGTTTTGGCTTTTGCGGGACGGCGCAATGCGGGGCAAAGGCACCTTTGCCTGATACAGTTTTTCCCGCGTGGTTTGCCGGTTTTGCGTTCCAGGCTGTTCGGGTGCCATGCAGTAATTTTTTGTCTTCCTGGCACGAGAGGAGCACGAAAACGTTGTCGGTGAATCGCAGTATGGCATGGCATAACGGAACGCAGATACCGCAGATTTGACGCAGATTCTCGCAGATACGGCCAACGAAGCGGCGAAAACCAACAGCGTAGAGCAGCGGCACCAGCGCTATCAGCGTTCTACTGACCGACATATCTTTAGTGCTCCCCCGGGGCAATTTGGCCTTGTCATGCTCGTGGGATGAGGTATAATCCCCCCGTGCGGGCGGATAGCTCAGTTGGTTAGAGCGCCTCCCTTACAAGGAGGAGGTCGCAGGTTCGAGTCCTGTTCCGCCCACCAGCCCGGGGACTGTCCGCAAGGTCGCAGTCCCCGTTTGTATTGGGGATGGATGCGTACACCGTACCCCGTACCCCGTACACCGTACCACGTACCCGACCAGACGACTAACCGACCACCCGACTACCCGACCAGGCGACTACCAGACTAACCGACCACCCAACTACAATGAACCTCACCATCCGCGATGCCACCCCTGACGACCAGCGCGCGTTGCAGCGCATTCAGGCGCGGTGCCCGCAGGGAACAGGACTGCGCTTTACCACCGTGAACACGCCCGATTTCTTCGCTCGTGCCCAGGCATACGAAGAAGCGCGGGTGTTTGTCGCCGAACTCGACGGTGAAATCGTTGCTTCGGCGGCCTGCGCCCTGCGCGAAGCGCCCCTGGCTGACCGAATCAGCACAATCGGGTATGAATTTCAGTATTTCGTGTCCCCTGCCCACCGCCGCAAGGGGTTGGCGCGTGCCCTCCATCGCCACATCGAGGGGGTGCTGCGGGAACGGGGCGCGGTGCTCTCTTACCTGATTACTGCGGAAGATAACCTGCCATCCATGCGCCTGTTCGAGAGTGAGGGCTTTACCCATCACCGCACCCTGCGCGCACCTTTCCTGCTGCCCTACAAAAACCTGACCGCTCCCGGCATGGGGGCTGTGCGTCCGGCGCGCCCCGAAGACCTGCCCGCTATTGCATCCCTGCTCAACGCCACCTGGGGCGGCTTCAGTTTGTTCATGTCCGTCACGAGCGACTCGCTGCACGAATCTTTGCGCCGTTTGCAGGGCTTCTCCCTGGACAATCTGCTGGTGCTGGAGCGCAACGGGGGCCTGGCTGCCTGTGTGGGCTACTGGGATTGGCGAAAAATCGTTGCCATCACAGTGCAATCCCTCAACCCGCGCCTGCGTTTCCTCCGCGGGGCGCTGAACCTGGCCGGACGGGTCTTTCCTGCGCCTTCGCTGCCCGGCCCCGGCGAAGCATTGACGCAGTGGTGCCTGACGCCGGTCGGCTTTACCTCACCGGAGGCGCTGCACGCCGTCCTGGTGACGCTCAACAACCTGGCCGTCCAGGAGCGCATCGGACAACTCTTCCTGGTTGGCGAGCGCAATGCGCCCTGGTTCTCGGCGCTCAAGGGTTTCTTCAGCGCCGATACCTTCGTCCATCTGTATGTCAAACCGCTGGTAGACAGCGTTTCCCTGCCGCAAGGGACGCCGGTTTACCTGGATGCCGTGGATTTGTGAGGATGGTCTTCCTCTCGAAATTCTTGCCTGCATTGTTCTACCCGCTGGGACTGGCCTTTCTGCTCCTGGCGGGTTTTGCATTGCGCAGTGAACTCAGCCGCCGGCAGCGCGCCTTCCTGGGGGGCGTTGCGCTGCTCCTGTGGCTGGGGGGGAATACCTGGTTGTCCCTGGCGCTGGCGCGCACCCTGGAGTGGCGCTACCTCCCGCAGACGGAACCCGCCGCGGCCCCCGTCATCGTCCTTCTGGGGGGAGATACCGCGCCCGCCTCGCCGCCGCAGCCCATCGTCCAGCCGGGACAACGTGCTTTCTACGCTGCCGCACTCTACCATCAGGGCAAGGCGGGGCGCATCCTGGTCAGCGGCGGCGCCATCCCCTGGCAATCCGGCGGCGAATCCGCCACACCCGCCGACCAGATGTACGACGTGTTGCGGCTGCTTGATGTGCCGCCGGAGGCCATCACCCTGGAGCGGCAATCCCGCAACACGGCGGAGAACGCCCGCTACAGCGCCGAAATCCTGGCGGAGTGGGGGGTACAGCGCATCATCCTGGTGACTTCGGCGCTGCACATGCCGCGCGCCAGGGCCCTCTTCGAAGCCCAGGGACTCACCGTCATCCCCGCGCCGACCGGCTTTGCCGTCACCCGCGCCTCGTGGAACGCAGCCTTTCACGGCGGATGGCAGAATTTCCTCATCAATCTGATACCCACTGCCGGCAGCCTCAACCTGACCACGACCGTGCTCAAAGAGTACCTGGGCATGGCCGCCTACCGCCTCATCCCTTGACCCCGTAGGACAACTGCTCGTCAGTTGTCCCCCTACTGGTCAGTTGTCCCCCTTGTGGGAGCGCACAACGGGACGCGGAGGCCGCGGATATACGCGGATTTTCGTTCATCGGCCCCCCTGTAGGACAACTGCTCGTCAGTTGTCCCCCTGCTTGTCAGTTGTCCCCCCTGCTCGTCAGTTGTCCAACACCTGTCACTTGACGCCTTTTCTCCCAGTGACTACAATGCAGGTGTATTGTGGAAGCGGTACCGCCCGCTCATCTTGTACTTGCCCACTTGCTTCCTCACCCTGAGGGCGAGGGGATGCTTGCCCACTTGCAAACTTTTCACTTCCCAGGAGATTCTCATGACCGACTACCTCTTCCGCGGCGACCTGTCCGCCCTGGACCCTGAAGTTGCAGAATTGATTGACCTGGAAGCCGAGCGCCAGTATCGGCGGCTCATCCTCATCCCCAGCGAAAGCACCACCGCTCCCGCGGTGCGCGAAGCGCTGGGGTCTGTTTTTCAGAACATCTACGCCGAAGGCTACCCGCCCGAAGATACGCGCTGGATGCGCGAAGATGAAATCCTGAACTACGCCGAGCGCCTGGGCGAATACCGCCGCTTCTCCGACCCGCGCTTCTACAAGGGCGTGGAATACGCCGACATCGCCGAAGCCCTGGCGCGCCGCCGCGTCGCCGAGCGTTTTGCCACCAACGGCGTCAGCCCCGATGACCTGTACGTCAACGTGCAGCCCCTCTCCGGCGCGCCGGCCAACAACGCCGTCTACCACGCCCTGTTGCAGCCCGGCGACACCCTGATGGGCATGGACCTCTTCCACGGCGGCCACCTCTCGCACGGCTCCAAGGCCAACCGCTCCGGCAAAATCTACAATGCCGTACACTACAGCGTAGACCCGGAGACCGAGCGCCTGAACTACAACGCCATCGCCGAACTGGCCGCCCAGCACAAACCCAAAATCATCGTCGTCGGCTACTCATCCTACCCCTGGGCGGTCAACTGGGAAAAGTGGCGCGCCATCGCCGATTCCGTCGGGGCTATCCTGATGGCCGATATCGCCCACGTGGCCGGCCTCGTCGTCGCCGGGGCGTACCCCTCCCCCGTCGGCTACGCGGATGTCATCACCTTCACCACCCACAAGACGCTGTGCGGGCCGCGCGGCGCCTGCATCCTGACCACCGACCGCCTGCTGGCGCGCAAGATAGACCGCGCCGTCTTCCCTGGAGAGCAGGGCGGGCCGCACGTCAACGTCTTCGCCGCCCTGGCCGTGGCCATGAAACTGGCCGGCACCGACCAGTTCAAAGCCCTCCAGCACCAGATTGTCAAAAACGCGGTGGCCTTCACCGAGCACCTGCGCGAACGCGGCTTCCGCATCGCCTACGGCGGCACCGATACCCACCTGATGAACCTGGATTGCAAATCGGTCAAAGGGCCGGATGGCACTCCCCTCTCCGGCGATATGGCCGCCCGCATCCTGGACGTGGCCGGCATCGTCGTTAACCGCAACACCATCCCCGGCGATACCTCCGCCCTGCGCCCCACCGGCATCCGCATGGCCTCCCCCTGGGTCACCCAGCGCGGCTTCAAGGAAGCCGAGATGACCCAACTGGCCGACATCATCGCCGACCTGTTGCAGGCAACCACCCCCTACACCCTGCCGGGACGCCGCCGCCCCCTGCTGCGCGCCAAGGTGGATTTCCTCTTCCTGGAAGACGCCAAAATCCGCGTGCGTGAACTGGCCGAAAAAGCGGGCATTGATTTCATGCCCACTCGCCACGGCTACCCCCACTTCTACTACCTGGATGACGACACCTCAGCCGGCGAAGACTGGGATGCCCTTGACCTGAGCGGTGAACAGGTGCGCGCCTTCCTCAACTTCGCCCTCACCAGCGACATCGAAGCCCTGCAGCCCGGTGAGAGCCAGCCCACCCGCCTCAACCTGCCCCAGGGCGCGGTAGATGGCTACCTCACCTGCCTGTCCCCCGCCGCCTTCCGCCTCAACCTGCCCTCCAAAGACCTGCCCCTGGCCGCCGCCTACCTGCGGGATTTGAGTGAAGGCTACATCACCTTCGATGCCGACCTGCAGCGCAAAATCCCCGGCCCGATTGTGGTGGCCGATTCCACTGCCCTGGCCGAACCCAGAGTGACCGGCGACCCCATCGGGGCGCGCAAACCCTGGTACATCGGCATCTCCGAAGAGGGCGCGGGCGAACCGCTGCCCCCCTTCGAGTGGCGCGAACCCCCCGAAGACGAATCCTCCCTCAAGCGCACCCCGGTCTACGACCTGCACAAGGAACTGGGTGCCAAGATGGTGCCCTTTGCCGGTTGGGAGATGCCCGTGTGGTACACCTCCGTGCTGGAAGAGCACCGCGCCGTGCGCGAGGCCGCCGGTCTCTTCGATGTCGCCCACATGGGCGTCTACCAGGCCGAAGGCCCGGATGCCTGCGCCTTCCTGGACAGCGTGTGCGCCAACCACATCGGCAAACTGGCGGTGGGCGAATCGCTCTACACCCACTTCCTCGACCCGGATGCCAATGTGATTGACGACCTGCTGGTGTACCGCCGCGACCAGGAAAAGTACATGCTGGTGGTCAATGCCGCCAACGATGACAAGGACTGGGCCTGGCTGAACGCCGTGCGTGAGGGCACCGTGCGCGTGGACAACGCCCGCCCGTGGGCGCACGCCTATGGCCGCAACGTCACCTTGCGCAACCTGCGTGACCCCAAAGAGGGCGAAGACATGCGCGTGGACATCGCCCTGCAGGGACGCCGCTCGCGCGATATCCTGCTTGCCCTGGGCTGCGACAGGGAAACCCGCAAGCGCATCATGCGCCTCAAGCGCACCGAACTGTGCGAGGCCGAAGTCGGCGGCTTCGATTTGGTCGTCTCGCGCACCGGCTACACCGGCGAGAAGATGGCCTTCGAATTGTTCGTCCACCCCGACCGGGCGGCGGAACTCTTCAAAGCCCTGCTGGAAGTGGGGGAACCCTACGGCCTCAAGCCTTGTGGTCTGGGGGCGCGCGATTCGGTGCGCACCGAAGCCGGGCTGCCGCTCTACGGGCATGAAATGGGCGGTGAACTCAACCTGGGCGTTGGCGAAGCCGGTTTCGGCAACTTCGTCAAGGTGTACAAGCCGTGGTTCATCGGGCGGGATGCTTACCTGGCGCGTGAAAAGCAGCGCAAGAGCGTGGTGGTACGCTTCCGCTTCCCGGAGAAGGGCACCCGCATGGCGCACCTGGGCGACCCGGTGCTCGACAAGCGCGGCAAGGTGATTGGCGTGGTCACCAGTTGTGCCGTGGACATGGACGGTCTGCTGACCGGGCAGGCCTACGTGCCGCTCAAGTATGCTGAGGAAGGCACGCCGTTGTACATCTTCCAGGGCGCGCCGAAGAAGGCGCTCAAATCCCCCGCCGACCTGAGCACCGGCGACCGCACGATACTCCCCTCCGAAGCGGTGGT
>DAOTWV010000021.1:0-3050 GCA_034435695.1 Anaerolineales bacterium
GCCAGACGCCTGCACCCGTCAGGGTGTTGTAGGCCGGACTTTCTAGTCCGGCATGGGACGGGTTGGAACCCCTTGTCAGGGGGTGGCACCCGCCCCACCTTGGGAAGCACGTCCCACCTGACGGCACTGCTATCGCCTTGTTGCAGCCAGGCGCAAGACGATGTGGGCCGGACTTTCCAGTCCGGCTTGGACGCCTGCACCCGTGAGAGTGTTCCAGTCCGTCCCTTGGACGGGCTGGAAAGCCCGTCCTACTTTGCCAGATACAAACGATGACTCATTTTCCCCAATCCTTTACCACCGGCATCCTTCGCTGGCAAATCGCCACGAACCGCCCCGACCGCTTCCGCGCCGCGGCGCGCCTGGCCTGGCGGCAGGCCGACACGGACGCCAAAGCGCTCTCCGGATGCGGATTGTTGTTCATCCTGGGAGGCACGCTGGTCGCCGGCGGCATCGGCTGGACGGGGCTGGAAGCCGCCGCCCGCCTGCTACGCTTCGGCCCGCAACCCGCCGCGCTGCGGGAAGCGCTGCTTTTTTTCGCCATCGCCCTGGGCTGGTTCGCCCTGCTCTACGCGCTGTTCCCCAAAGTCTGGACGTTGGAAGCCCGACCGGGGCGGCTGCGCTTCGGCTGGCGCACCTGGGAGGCCGGGCAGGTGCGGGCGCTGGAGGTGGAAGCGCGGCGCGGTGAAACCGACGTGACGTGGGATCCGGCATCCCCCGTCTGGCCTGTGCAACGCAACGCCTTTGCCGTGACCGTCTTCTGGCTGCGCTTGGCCGATGGCCGCCGACTGCGCGTCTGGCAGGTGAGCGGCCGGGCGCGGAAGGCCGCCGAAGCCTGGGTGCGGCGGATGGCTGAAGTGGCCGGCGTGCCGCTTCGCCAGGCATTTGCACCCAGGTGTTGAGACGAAAGGAGACAGCCATGCGCAAAATCTCCCTCCTGTTCATTGCCTTTGCCCTGCTGCTGACCGCCTGCGGTGGGAAGCAGCCCACGCCCGTTGGGCAGCCACAGCCCCCAGGCGGGCCGCCGCCGACCAAAGCCGCCCCCCCGCCCGGCGGGCCAGGACAACCGCCGTCCAACCAGCCGGGGCCACCGTCCCCGCCGCCACACAATCAACCTGGAGGGGCGCCGCCTCCCACCGGCCAGCCGGTGAATCCGTCACCCGGTGGAGCCGGGGAACCAGCGTCCACGCCCGATAGTGGCATGGCGATGTACACCGAAGCCCAGTCCACCGAAGTTCTGCCGCGCGAGACTTACCTGGCGCAGGTGGTGACCGAGACGCCGTCTGCCAGCGCCTGGCGTTACGTGACCACCCTGTTCGGCACGATGGAAGCCGGGCAGTTGTACGACGTCGGCGGATTTTGCCGGGTCTTCCCGGCCGCGGCCGGCACGGGGTACGACGTCACCTTTGGCGGGGCGTTCAACCTCCGCGAGATGGACGAATCTCGCCGCTACGAAGGCGACGTGCGGCGCACCCTCTCCGCCGACCTGAGCGCCTGGGGCGCCCCGCAGCAGTTCGCCGTCTATCCGGGGGATTACGCCATCGACACCGATGGGCAATTCTATTACCTGCTCAACGCCCACCCTGAAGGGTGGCGGCTGGGCAAATACGACGCCGACTTCCAGCGGGTGCAGGAAGTCATCGTGCGGCTGCCTGATGGGCACGCCGCCAACGACCCGATGCTGCGCGTCTGGGATGGCCGGCTGTACCTGAGCGACATCTACAATCCCAACAACGCCGACATGCACTCCAACAAGGACGCCGGCGCGGACGAAACGCTGTACACCCACGTCTGGGTGTACGACACGGCCCTCAACCCGCTGGAAGACCACATCCTGGACGAGGAGTCGAACATCAACGGCGGCACGCTGATTCCCTACGGCGACGGCTTCGCCTACGTCACCGCCGACAACTTCCTGCGCAACAACCTGAAGGCTTTTCTCTACGACGCGGACTGGAACTTCCTGGGCAGTGTGCTTCTGGAGGAGAACGGCCAATGGTCCATGGGCGGGACGGTGGCCGACGGGAAGATCTACATCGCCTATCATCGCGGCGAGCACAGTCGCGGCGATGTGATGCTCGACATCTTCGACCTGGGCTGGAACCGCCTGGAGCAAATCCCGGTCACGGCAGTGGCGCAGACCTTCAACGCCCAGCGCCCCTGGGTGCTGCTCGATGGCGACCGCCTGTTCGTGGCCTACGATATGAGCGGCGGCGGGCCGGGGATGCTTAACCTGCAGTGCATGGTCAACGTGTACGAACGCCGGTAAAACCAAACCGAAGGAGTGATAGATATGGCTACCTGTACCCATTGTGGCGGTGTGATTTCCCCCCACGACCGCACCTGCCCCTACTGCGGTGCACAAAACCCGGATTTCCGCCCTTTAGGGGCCTCGGTCGCCGCTTTGTTGGAAGAGGGCTTGCGGGCCTACCGGGACGGCAGGTACCTGCGTTCGATTGAGTGCCTGGAGCAGGTCATTGCCGAGGATGAAAACGTGTTTTACGCCTACTTTTACCTGGCATCCGCTTACACCGCTTACAAGTGGTATGAAAAGGCCATTGAAGCGATGCGACATGCTATTGCCCTGCGCCCTCACTATGCCATGGCCTGGTACAACCTGGGCGTGCTGTATGACCGTGTCGGCTATGACAGGGAGAAGGTCTGTGAAACGCTGCGGAAAGCCTATGAACTGCTCGACCCCAATGACGAGGAATATGGGAAAGTTTATCCGCTGTTGATGGAAGAATTGGCGAAATGTAAGGAAAAGAAGAAGAGGACGTGGCAAAAGTAGATGTCAGGTGAATGACCTGCCTGGCATACCACCAACGGTCATATTGGCCTCAAGACCTGGGAAGCGTTTACCGTAAAGGCAAACCTTACCACATGTGAACTATTCATCGTCTGCACCCTGCTGTTGACCGTCAAAGGCGGGCAACAGCAGGGTGCAGTACCTGCGGCCATAAGTACCTATCCGAAAAATGCCATTTGCAGTGACACCGTAGGACAACTGCTTGTCAGTTGTCCGAATGCGCAACTGGCCAGCAGTTGCGCCA
>DAOTWV010000022.1:0-17333 GCA_034435695.1 Anaerolineales bacterium
CCGATTGGATATGGTCACCGTGCTGCTGCCCATTTGCCCCGTGATGCTTGACCAATTGCCAACCCCGGAATTATCCGTAAAATTGCCCGGCGGGCTGGTGATGGCCGATAACTGGTAGAAACAGGTGTACCCTGCGGCCTGCACTGCACTTATCCAGGCGTCGTTGTCTGCCGCCGCGGCCATGCGGCTGGTGTTGTTATTGCCCCATCGTTCATCGGTGATGGTGACTACCACGGCGGCGCGGGTTGTGTGGATGAGTAGCAGCGCGCCCAAAAACGCTGCTGCCATTCCAAGAACTCGTTTGAACATCTCTTGCCTCCTGTGGCTCTGGGTACGACAGCCTGCTACCGGAGCAAATGCGTGATGTGTTGCAGGACGATGAAGGAATGGCGAAGACGATGATGAGACCTGGGCACCGGCAGGCGGCTATCTGTACGGAAGGGATTTGTGCTTTTGGAGAAGCGCGTCGCTCAATCATCCGCATTTCTCCAAAAAGGTTGTGCCATATGCGGTGAAAAAGTTATGCAGGTATGCACTGGGCGAATACCATGGCACTTTATACTTGCAAAAAGAGAGGCGTATCTTGCGGTTTCGTGACAATATGTGTTGCATGCGCACCAGGACGAGGACCGCCGGGCACAACGTAAATCAATTCCGTTGACAGGGAGGTATCTGGCTGCTGCTATTTCAGGCCCCCCGACGGTTTTGATTGGGCGCATGGGTTGTGGGACAACTGGCAAGCAGTTGTCCTACGGATGTCCGATGCACGACAACCGACGGACATCCGCGTAAATCGGCGGCATCCGCGTCCAGCATTGTGCGCATGGGGTGCGGGACAACTGGCAAGCAGTTGTCCTACGGATGTCCGATGCACGAAAACCGACGGACATCCGCGTAAATCGGCGGCATCCGCGTCCAGCATTGGGCGCATGGGGTGCGGGACAACTGGCAAGCAGTTGTGGTTTCCAACCGCCGGGCAGTTCAACGGCATTGGTGGTAAAATGGGCATGTCCCCTGGTGGCTGCAGCCCCACATGTGGGTATGGCATTGCGCAGTCCCCGGCGTGGATAGCATTTTTTGGGGAATGTACATTTTTACAAGGACTATTCCATTTGAGCACAGAGAAGTCTGTAATGCAGCGAGCACTCATCGTTCATGCCCATTTCTATCAACCACCCCGCGAAGACCCTCTGAGTGGCGAAATTCCCCCGGAGAAGGGCGCGGCACCCTATGCAAACTGGAATGAACGCATCCATGCGGAGTGCTACCGTCCCAATGCTCAGGCCGGGAATTTTGAACACATCAGTTTCAACCTGGGGCCTACCCTGGCTGCCTGGATGGAGCATTACGACCCCGAAACGCTGACGCGCATTGTAGCGCAAGACCGGGCTAATGTGGAGCGGCACGGAGTCGGGAATGCCATCGCACAGGCCTACAACCACACCATCCTGCCCCTGGCCTCCAAGCGCGATAAGATTACCCAGATACGATGGGGGATTGCCGATTTCGAACATCGCTTTGGACGCAAGCCGCGCGGTATGTGGCTGCCCGAAACCGCGGTGGATACCGAAACCCTGATGGTGCTGGCCGACCACGGCATTGAATTTACCATCCTGGCCCCCTGGCAGGCCAACGTTCCTTTGTTAGACCCCACCCAACCCTACCTGGTATCCCTGCCTGGCGGGCGGCGCATTGCGGTCTTTTTCTACCACGGCGAGTTGAGCGCCCGCATCAGTTTCGATGATGGGATGACCATCAACGCGGACTCCTTCCTGGCGTATGAAATCTTGCCGCGTTATAACCGCAGCCGCGCCGACAGCCCGCAAATGCTGATGCTGGCTTCTGACGGGGAGTTATACGGTCACCACAAGCCCGATAGGGACAAATTCCTGGCGTATCTGACTCAGCATGCGGCTGCGGAACACGAAGTGGAGATGACCTACCCCGCGTTGTGGATGCGCAAACATCCCCCTCGCCAGGTTATCCCCTTGCGATACGATACTTCGTGGTCTTGTCATCACGGGCTGGCGCGCTGGAGTACAGGGTGCAGTTGCACGCCTGGGGAAACGGGCTGGAAACCCGCCTTGCGTCAGGCGCTCAACGACCTGGCCGCTGAATTGGATGGGGTGTACTACAACTATGTCCACCGGGTGGTGGAGAACCCGTGGGAGTTGCGAGACCGGTACATCGAAGTGGTGTTGGGACGCATCACTATCACGGATTTGTTGGCCGAATTGGGTGCGCGACGCTTACCGGTGCAGGAGGTACAGCGCGTGGAGTGGTTGCTGGAATCGCAGTATGAACGGCAGCGTATGTTCACTTCGTGCGGCTGGTTTTTCGAGGATTATGACCGCATCGAACCTAAAAACAACACCGCCTACGCAGCGCAGGCGGTGTGGATGTTGTATCAGGCGACGGGGGTGGATTTGAGCCAGTTTGCGGTGCAGGGTTTGCGCCGCGTCATCAGTCAAAGCGGCAATATCCGCGGCGACCAGGTGTTCCTGCAGCATCTGGTACATGCGCAAACGAGCATGTACGTGGCTCCGAGGCGCATGTGGTGACCTCAGTCGAGCGCTTCCAACAGGCGTTCCACCTGGTATCCTGACCGTTCTTCGGCTTCTGCCAGGCAGCGGGTCAGGGCATAGGCTTCCATGATGGCGGCGCTTTGCCGGAGAGGGGCTTCCGTTTCCAAAATTTGCAGGGTGGCCATGAGCAATAACCATCCCCGTGCGGCATCGAAGGCTTCTTTGTTGAACCACCACACGCCGCGGTATTGGTTGATTTTCAGCAACTGACGCACAGCGGGGGCTTCTATCCAGCGCTGCAATGCAGGCGCCAGCCCCGCGCGCGCCTGGATATGCCACTCTTGCCAGGAGAGCAGCGCATGGCACACCTGAACCCATTGTGCGGTTTGCGTATAGCCAAGTTGTGTGTAGACTTCTTCCAGGAGTGGCGCGAACAACCATTCGCTGAACCACTTTCCAGGGAGCGTGCCCTCTTTGGGGGATTCCGGCGTGCCCCCTGAAGGGAGTTCCAGATGCCCCAGGGCGTGCAGCAACACCCAGGAGAGCAGTACGCCTTTTCGGGCAGGTTCCATTTCCAGGAAGCCCTGGATGGCGCGTTCTACGGGTTTCAGGTTGGTTTCTTCCGGGATGGAAAGGTCGGGAAGTTCCAGGGCGCGCTCCAGCGTTGTGCGGGTGCGGTGCGCGACTTCCTGAGGGTTGCCTGGCAGGCCGGCATAGGCACAAACGGCTTCGCCCAGACGGCATAGGGATTTTTCCACTTCATCCAGCAACGCAGGAGAGGGGGGGCCCTCCAGGAGTTTGGGAAGGTACGTCAGGAGGCGGCGCAGGGGCGTGTGAATGGGTTTGAGTTCCTGGGCGCGCAAGGCTTCTTCGATGCTGGGGACGCCGCGTCCATTGAGTTCGGTGTGGAGCAGGGCGTAGCGTCCGTCGGTGTCTTCCACCTGCCGAAAATCGAGGAAGATGTGGTACTGGTATGCGCCAAGTTCGATGTACAGTCCGTGTTCATGAATTTCGCGGTTGCTGCGGATGTATTCCAGGCCGCTTTTGTGGTCACGAAAGATGGTGAAGGTGTTTTCCGCATCGCGAAGTGCCAGTCCCTCGGCAAGGGTGCCTTGTTGCAGGTGCTTGTTTCCCTGGGAGTCTTTGACGGCATAGGCGGCGGAGGAGCGAATCCAGCCGCGGGTAGCCGCGAATTTGTTGTGGTATATCACCAGGGCGCGCTCTTCTCCCTGGCGGTTGGAATAGGCAAAGACGTTTTCATCCACGATTCCTTCGGGGGTGAAGAAATCGTAGAGCAGGAAGTCCTCCACGCCGGCGAACAAGGAGCGGCGGTGCAGCAGGGGGCTGATTTCGGCCTCGTGGCGGGCTACCAGCGCCGCATCGGGTTGTTCGCTCCAGTAGGCGCGGCGGTATTCCATGCCATATTTTTCGGCAAAGCCCTCGATTTGGCCGTGTCCAAACATGGGCAGGCCGGGCAGGGTGGACATGAGCAGGCAAATCCCGAAGTATTTATCGCCTTTCCCGAACTGTTCGACCGCGGTGCGTTCATCAGGGTTGTTCATGAAGTTGACATAGCGCTTGAGGATTTCGGGGTCGAATTCCAGCGTGTTTTTGATGACGGCGCGGTACTCGGCGTTTTTTTCGTCGCGCAGCATGTTCATGAAGGCGCTGTTGTACACGCGGTGCATGCCCAGGGTGCGGACGAAATACCCTTCCATCATCCAGAAGGCTTCTGCCAGCAACAGGGTGTCCGGGGCTTCTTCGGCGATGCGGTCTACCACCTCGCGCCAGAATTCCCGCGGCATGGCGGCATCGAATTGCTCTTTGGTAAGCCCAAACTCGGCGCGGGAGGGGATGGCGCCGCCCGTGCCCGGCTGAGGAAACCACAAGCGCTGGTAATGCTTCTTGGCCAGGGTCATGGCGGCATCGAAGCGGATGACGGGGAACATGCGCGCCACATGCAGGATGGTCTGAATGACGGCTTCGCGTACTTCGGGGTTGAGGTAGTTCAACTGTGCGGTGTCATTCCAGGGCATGGAGGTGCCGTCATTGCCGTGGTAGATGTAGCGCGTGTCGCCCGTGGCATGGTCGATGCGTTTGAAGACCACGGCGGCATCGGTGCGGGTGTAATAATGGTCTTCGAGGTAGATGCCGACGCGCGGGTCATCCGAGAGGTTGGGGCCGTTGAAGGTGTAATTTGGATACGGTGCGTAGGGCAGAGAGAGGAACCAATCGGGATGTTCCACCACCCAGCGGGAGTAGATGCCTGTATGGTTGGGGACCATATCCGCCGCCAGACGGATGCCATAGCGCCAGGCGCGCGCTTTCAGGGTTTGGTAGGCTTCCTCTCCACCGAGGTCAGCGGCGATGGTGTAGTCGTACAGCGAGTAGGCGGATGCGGTGGCATCCGGGTTGCCGCACAGGTGTTTGATTTTTTGCGAGGCGCTGGAGCGCTCCCACAGGCCGATGAGCCACAACCCGGAAAAACCCCGCCGGGCGAGGGTCTCCAGTTCGGCATCTGGTATCTGGTCCAGGCGGGTGATGGGACGCTGGTAGCGGCGGCTGAGTTGGTCCAGCCAGACGTAGGTGTGCTTGGCAATCATGACCAGGCTGGGCATCCATTCCTGGTCGGGGGAGAATCGTTCCGGGGATTCCTCCAGCGCCGGGCTGAAGTGTGGGACGGGGGAGGCGGTATGTCCATCGGGGGGCGCGCCGCCGGTGCCAATGCGCACGCGGGTTTCTTCTTCGATAAAATCCAGGCCGCTGAGGATACGTTGGTAGAAGGTTTCCCCCAGCAAACCGCGCCAGGCCTCCAACAAAAATTGGAGTTGTGCTTGCAGGGAGTGCGGTGCCTTGCGGGCTGGTTCGGAGAGCAATTCGAGCAAGTTCTGGTTTTGCGGGCCAAAGGGGGGCTGGGTATCGAAGAAGGTGTGCAGGCTTTCGAAAACCTGGGGGTAGATGGTTTGTTCCTGAAAGCGAGGGGCGTCGAAAAGTTCCCCAAAATCGCTTAGCGCGGGGTTGCGCTGCGCCAGCGCCAGCATGATGATTTCTTCGATGAGTGCCTCGCGCGCGGGTAATCCATCCACCGTGCTTGCCAGGTAGGTTTCCAGGCTGACTTCCTCCCGGTACACGGTTGAGGCAGGGTAGTGGATGGCAAATTGTCGCAGCAGGTATTCAACTGCATGCTCACCGAATTGGGCATTCAGGTGCGCAAGCGCCCCATGTAGTGCCAATGGCTGCCGCTGACGACGGTATTCTGCCGAAACAAAATGTAAAATTTCGTCAATCAATCCCATGGCATTGACATCTGCCGCCCGCACGGGGGGCAAATGCGTCTGGTGTTGCGCTCGATACTGGTTGATGCTGTGTACAAACTCGCGCACAGTGTGAAAGTTGGCAAAGAGCACATTTCCCCGTATGCCAAAGAGCGTGGCTTTCAGGTGGTATTTCTGGCGTGCCTGCCTGGCAATGTGGAACTCCATTCCCAGGGGGATAACTTGACTCGGCATAAACCCTCCGACGGTATGCATGTAAAAGGTAAGAGCATTATATCAGCCTGCTATGAAAAGGCCAGAAAGAAACCGTTTCCGAGTTTTTGCTTGACAGGGGCATGGCCTGCTGTTATAACATTTTTGCCATATGACAAAAGGCTGTGAAGAGGAAGAGTACCCATCATCTGGGCAGCACAGAGAGCCGGCGCGTGGTGGAAGTCCGGCCTGTACCGGGTGGGGAATGGGCCTCGGAGCCGCAGGGTGAAGCCCGCCTTTGGGAGGGTGCGTAGCCTGCGCCGGGTGTGCCTCCGTTATCGGCACGGGCAGTTCCCTGCCCACAGAGTGAGACCATGCCGTCTAATCAGGGTGGCACCGCGGGGTGTCTGGCATCCCGTCCCTGAAAGCGGCGTTTTTCTTTTTAAACCGATTAACCGGTGCATTACCGGTTTTTCCGTATCCCTTTTCTGGAGCATAGCGTTATGGAAGAACGAAAAATTTCCCTCACTGGTATCAAACCCAGCGGTATCCCCCACCTGGGGAATTACCTGGGAGCGATTCGTCCGGCGCTGCAACTGGCTGAGACGTACAACGCTTACTATTTCATTGCCGATTACCATGCCCTGACGACTCTGCGCGATGGAAAGCAAATGAAGCATCTCTCTTACGTTTTGACGGCCACCTTCCTGGCGCTGGGCATGGACCCCGACAAGGTGGTCTTCTTTCGGCAGTCGGATATTCCTGAAATCTTTGAACTGACCTGGATTCTCTCCTGCTTTACCCCAAAAGGACTGCTGAACCGGGCACATGCCTACAAAGCAGCGCGTGATAAAAACGTGGCCGAAGAGCGCGACCCGGATTATGGCATCAATGCCGGACTGTACAACTACCCAGTGTTGATGGCCGCGGATATTTTGCTCTATGGCAGCCACGTAGTCCCTGTGGGAAAGGACCAGAAGCAGCATATCGAAATTACCCGCGATATTGCCTCGGCGATGAATCACGCGTACGGAGAGGAAATCTTCGTTATTCCCGAAGGCGTGATACAAGAAGAAGTGGCAACCATTCCTGGTATTGATGGACGCAAAATGAGCAAGAGTTATAACAACGTATTGCCCATCTTTGCTCCGCCGAAGCAACTGCGCAAGCAGGTGATGCGCATTGTGACCGATTCGCGCCCCCCGGAAGAGCCAAAGAACCCGGACGAGTGTAATGTCTTCAACATTTACAAGTACTTTGCCACTCCCGAAGAGGTAGATGCCATGCGCAAGCAGTACCTGGCGGGCGGGTTTGGCTATGGCGAGGTCAAACAGGCGTTGTTCGAGGTGCTGGAGCGCCAGTTTGGTGAGGCACGCCAGAAGTATGATGCATACATGGCCAACCCCAAATACCTGGAAGAAATCCTGATGGAGGGGGCACGCAAGGCGCGCATTCAAGGCGCAAAAGTGATGAAACGCGCCCGCCGGGCGGTAGGTGTGCGCCACAAACGCAAATTGTTGTTGGAAAGTTGACCTTGAGATACCCCAGCAAAAAGCCCGGCATCAGTGCCGGGCTTTTTCTTGAGAGCAACATACCATCAGCGCCGCCGTGAGCCGCTCAACAGGTAGACATAGTACAACAGCGTACCAATGGCCTGTACCGCCGCGGCCACGTACGTCAGTGCGGCGGCATCCAGCACGCGCGCTACGCCGGTAATCTCCTGGTGGCTGACGATGCCCAGTTGTGTGAGTACGGCTTTGGCACGTCGGCTGGCATCGAATTCCACCGGCAGCGTGATGAGGGCGAAGAGCGCTGTCAACCCGAAGAGCAGCACGCCCAGCCAGGCCACAGAGTACCCAAAACGCCCGCCGGTGAGGTAGGCCATGAAGAAGCCTGCACCGAAAATAATCGGTCCCAGCCAGGAACCAAATTGAACGGCGGGAACGATGGCTGTGCGGGCTTGCAGCGGGAGGTAGTTTTTGGCATCCTGCAGGGCGTGTCCGGCCTCGTGGGCGGCCACACCCACGGAGGCGAGGCTGGTGCCGCGGTATACCTCCGGGCTGAGGCGCAGCACGCGGCTGCGCGGGTCATAGTGGTCGCTCAGAAAACCCTGCACGGGTTGAATGTCCACATCGTACAACCCATTGGCATCCAGCACGCGGCGGGCGGCCTCTGCGCCGCTGATACCTGTGCGCGTACCAATGCGGGAGTATTTGTTGAAGGCCGATTTCACCTTTGCCTGCGCCCAAAGCGCCAGCAGCAAGCCGGGCAAGGCAAAGACCAGATACAAAGGATTGAACCAGTACATGCTCACCTCCAGATGGAGCGAAAGTTTGCCAGTTGCAAGTATGTTCTACTTTTTTATGGGGCGGGTGTCAAGTAATCGGGGGATTTTTTTATCGCGCTCTAACGTGTCTCTGACATAACGCTTACGGGTACAACGGCCAGACCAGGGGCAGAGTCACAGCGACTACCAGGGCCAGGAACAAATTCAACCCCCACCCGGCCCGGAAGTAATCCGCAAAACGGTATTCTCCTGGTCCCATCACGATGACGTTTGCCTGATGCCCGATAGGCAGCATGAAAGCGTTGGATGCGGCCAGAACGACACCGAGCGCGAAAGGGTAGGGGCTGGCTCCCAGGGTACGTGCCACATCCAGGGCAATGGGGGTCATCAAGACGGCCACGGCGGCGTTGGACATGCCCGTAGTGAGCAGTACCGTGAGTACATACAGTCCCATGAGTACCGCCATTGGCCCCAGCCCTCCCAATGCCTGGATGACCATTTTTGCCAGGAGCAAGGCTGTGCCCGTTTTTTGCATGGCAATGCCAAGAGGCAGCATGCCCGCCACCAGAAAGACCGATTTCCAGTCAATGGAAGCGATAGCCTGGTTCATATCCAGCACGCCCAGGATGACCATAAGCAACCCCGCGGCCAGCATGGCGATAGCGATGTGTACCAGGCCGGTGATGGCGCTGAAGAGCATGAACGCGATGATGGCCAGGACGACGGGGGCTTTATCGTGGTTGCGCGGGTGGGTATTTTCTGCAACGGGCGTGGTGAGCAGCAAATTTTGGTCATGCTGCAGCATGGCGAGGCGCGTCAACGGCCCCTCCACCAGCAAGGCATCGCCAAATTGCAACGGTTCATCGGCCAGATGGTGTACGAACAGGTCGCCCTGTCGTCGAATGCCCATGACGGTCAGGCCGTAGTGTGTGCGGAAATCTACCTGACGCAGGGTTTTGCCATCCAGCGTGGATTTGGGTGCCAACACCACCTCCCCCATGCCCAGGTTCCCCAGACGTTTGCCGGTGTGCTCCAGGTCTTGCACAGGGCGGCGGGTGAGCATCACCAGATGCCGCTCGCGGGCCATACGCGTCAACTCGTGCGGTGCGCCCTGCACCAGCAGGATGTCGCCCTGGTTGAGTCGCCGCCCGGGGCTGGCAAACAGTACGTGCCCATCAGCAGCGTAAATGTGAATCACATGCACATCGTAATGTCTGCCCAGCCCGGTTTCGGCCAGCACCCTGCCAGCCAGGGGAGAACCTTCGGGGATGCGCAGTTCGGCCAGATAGTCATCGAGGTGGTAGGTCTGTGCCAGTTTACCGTGTTGCCCGTGGCTGGGAAGCAGATGCCGGCCAACAAGCAACATGTAGAGCGTGGATGCCAGCAGGACGATGATGCCCATGGGGAGGAAATCGAAAAATCCCATGGGGGGAAGCCCGGCATACTCCTCCAGGATGCTGTTTGCCAGGATGTTGGGCGGGGTGCCGATGAGGGTCATGTTCCCGCCCAAAAGGGATGCCCACGCCAGGGGGATGAGCAGCCGCGAGGGGGGAATCTCCGCCTGTGCGGCAACCGCGAGCACCGCGGGGAGCAGAATCGCCACCGCTCCTACGTTGTTCATGAAGGCGGACATGACCCCTGCTCCCAGCATTACCACCATCAACAAACGCAGGTATTGCGTCCCGGCCACGCGGGTGATGAGGCGTGCCAGCCGGTCTGCCAATCCGCTATGGATGATGCCACCGCTGACGATGAAAATAGCCCAAACCGTCACCACGGCCGGGTTGGAGAAACCCGAAAAGGCTTCCTCCGGGGTGAGAATCCCGCTTACGGACAGTGCCAGCATGGTGAGCAATGCCACCACATCCACGCGCAGCCGCTCGCTGAGAAAGAGTATCAGTGAGACCCCCAGGATGCCCAGCACCAGGTAGTTTTCGGCGCTCATAAATCAGCGACCACTGACGAAGGAAATCAGCAAACCGAAGAAGCCGATGACGGCCAGCACGATGATGACCAATCCCATGGGGACGCCGCCTGCCGGCGTGCCATTTGCCCCGGATTCAAAGGTGGGGATGAGCAACGGCGGTGCAGGAGTGAAGGTGGGCAGTCGCGTGGGGGGAATCTCCCCTATGAATTGTGCTGCCAGCGTGGGGTTGACCGTGGGGGTGACTGCCGGCGTTGGTGTGGGAGGCGGTTCCACAATGGGCAAAGTCACCGCCGGAGGAACGACGATGAGGGGCGCAAAGACCCACCCCACGTTCCCGGGAACGCCGGGGAATACGATTTTGAGCCAGTCTCCACCAGGGGTGCGTCCCAGAATGGGCACCTCCTGGCCGGGCAGCAAGAAGCCGATTTGCTCGTAGGATGTGTGTGGCCCGGAGCGCACCCGCACGGTGGGGTTTTCTGTGGTGGCCCTCCCGATGGGGGCAGAAGGCGTGCTTGTGACGGTTGGAATATCGGGGGTGGGTTGCTGTGCGCGCACGTGTGGCACCATAAGCGTCAACCCAAGCGCCAGCAACGATAGGCCTATTCCTATGCGTAGGATACGATTCATGGCGTTTTCCTGTGTCTGGCAGGTTGCTTGCGAAACAACCCGCACGGGGGTACCTGCGTACATTCGGGCAGGCTTTACGTGAAACGCGATTATAATCCAAACTGTGGCAACCGATTTTTCATTTTCTCCGAGGACATGCACATGCACCCCAAGATTTTCTACGGCGACCTTACCCCAGACGAGATAGCCCAGGCCTTGATTGCAGAATTCGACCGTGGCGAGTGGAAAGCCCAACAAATTGGACGCGGCCAGCAGGTAGTTGTGCAAATTGCCACGCGTCGCCATCCACGCGCCGGGGGACAGACGGCGCTCAGCGTCACGATGCGCAAGGTGCGGGATGGCGTCAGCGTGCAGATAGGCAAACAGGCATGGCTGGGGGTAGCCGCCAGTTTGGGAAAGACGGCCTTCATGGCGTTGCGCAACCCCTTTTACCTGCTTGGCCGCCTGGATGACCTGGCACAGGATATCGAGAATTTGCAACTTTCCGAGCGGGTGTGGGAGGTGGTGCAACGCACCGCGCGTTCTGCCGGGGTAGCGCAGGCATTACCGGAGCGCCTGCAACGTGTGATTTGCCCGTATTGCCGCACGGCCAACGATGTCGGCGAACCCCATTGTATCGCCTGCGGCGCACCGTTGGGAGACTTCCAGCCCCGTACCTGCGTGCAGTGTGGGTTTGTCGTTGGCCCCGAAGAGCAAATTTGCCCCAATTGCGGAGCGAAAATATCATAACCAGAAGAGGCGCACCATCCTCCCTGACCGGGTACTTTACGTCCCATTTTTTGCACCGCCCGGATGGCGGGAACAGGCAATGAAAAAGTGGATGGAGATGCAATCTCCATCCACTTTTCGTTCCCCTTTGGCTTTTGGGGTTACAGGATAGTGGTCTCTACGGGCTGGTACCAGGCCAGAGGGGGGAGCACCAGTAAGGCGCCGTTTTCTCCGCTGTTATCACCGTGGTCACCACCATCGTCGCCATGGTCTCCGCCGTCATCACCCGGCTCGGCTGTCTGGGTGGGTTCCGGCGTTTCGGTGGGTTCGATGGTCTGGGTGGGTTCCGGCGTCTCGGTGGGTTCGATGGTCTGGGTGGGTTCCGGCGTTTCAGTGGGCTCCACGGTTGTGGTGGGGGGCATCGTAGTCGTGGGGGTAATCGTGGTTGTGGGAGTGATAGTCGTGGTGGGAACAATCGTCGGGGCGGGGGTGACCTCCGGTGTTTCGGTGGGTTCTGGTGTTTCGGTCGGCTCCGCGGTTTCCGTTACGGTGACTGTCATCGTGGGAGTCATCGTCGTGGTAGGAGTAACCGTCATGGTTGCGGTGACCGTCACCGTGGGGGTGATAGTTTCCCCTGGTTCCGGGGTGTCGGAAGGTTCGGTGGTCACAGTGGTGGTGATTGTGCTGCCGGCAGGGGGAGTCTCATCCATTTGGCTGCCGGTCTGGTTTCCCGTCTGTGCGACCTGGGCATTGATGGTGCTGGCCGTGCGGGCGGCGTCTTGCAGCGCGCTCTTGGCCTGCGTGATGGCTGTGCGGGCAGCCACCGGTGCGTTGCTTTCCAGCGAAGCGACAATCTGCTGTTCGGATTGTTGGGCTTTTGTCAGCAGTACGGCAATTGCCTGTGCCTGTGCGGGATTGCTGTGCGCCAGCACTTCCAGCGATTGCTGTGCGGTTTGCAGGTGTGCCTGCAAACGCTGGGTGGCGGTTTGCATATCCTGATACCGCCCGGCCTGTGCCAGCGCCGAAAGTTCCTGCACGCGGCGTTCACTGAGCTGCAAGGCCAGGCGGGCGGCAGAGGCGTGGCTGGTGGTCATGGATAGGCGTGCGTCTTCCAGCGCGGTTTTGACGGTATAGAGAGCGTCGCCGGGGAGGGCGCTTTGGGAGGCGAAGGCAGTCAGCGTGCCGCCTCCGAACAGCAGAGCAACCAATAAAACGAGGGTGGTAAAGGCCTTTTTCATGATGAACATCTCCTTCAAGACGATAAGAATTTGTTGCCATCCTGCGCGTATGCGAGCGTACAGGGGGAGGATAACCACAGGGCGGGGTGCAGTCTGTGCCTGCGTGCGGATGCGGGCTTCCGTTGCCGTGCGGGCGCTTTCGTGTGCCGCCGGTACCGCGAGCGTCTGTAACATCGTGCCCAACTCCAGCAAGGGACGCAGTTCTTCCGCCCACTGAGGGTAGGATTCCAGGCAGGCCTCCAGACTTTCGCCAGCCTGCATGCGAGCCAGGCACTCATCCAGGATGCTTTCAAGGGGGCTATGGTCGGTCATAGTTAGCACGGCTCCTCTTCTAAAATGCGCCGCATGGCGGCCAGGGCGCGGAATTGCAGAGATTTGACGGCTCCCACAGGTTTACCAAGACGCTCGGCAACTTCAGCGTTGGAGTACCCTTGCAAAAATTTGAGCGTGATGACCTGTTGCTGGTCAGGGGTAAGGCGGGTGAGTACACGATGCAGGCATTCTGCCGTCAGACTTTGCTCGGCCTGGGCTTCTGGAGTCTGGTGCGCTGGGGTGCGGAGTTCTGCATCCAGCGGCTGCCACTGTGGGCCTCGATTCTCCCGGCGCAATACATCAATCATGCGGTTGCGTGCCAGGGTGTAGAGCCAGGCCAGGAAGGGGCGTTCTGTTGGGCGGTAGGTGATGATTTTTTGCACCATACGTTCAAAAACCTCGGCAGTCAGGTCTTCGGCCATTTCCTGGTGACGGATACGGTGGTACAAAAATGCGTAAATGGCATCGTAGTAGCGCCGGTACAGGGTGACCAGGGCATCGGCGTCGCCCTGTCGGGCTTTTTCGATGACCTGACGCTCATCTACAGGCATGTGCCGTTCTCCTTTAGCAGGCATAACGAACAAAAAGGGGATTCAGGTACGGGCGAAAAGGATTTTTCTTGTATGTGGGTTTGCACATGGTATTTTGCTATATGTAGATAGTTATCTAAAAAAACCTTGTCATCCCTGGCGTATGACGGTATGATTAATTCATGGGTCTTTTTTGCATCACCACTGCCGCGCAATCCCATGAAAAAGCCACTCTGTCCCAACCGGGATAGGGAGTGGCTTTTTTTGTTTGTCGGCAGGCTGGTGCATCACCACATACGTTGCATTAGCAACGGAAAGGAGGCGCGTTAGGCAGAGAAATCGCTAGTTTTTTCCGGTAAGCGGTGGTTTGTGTCTTGTTGTTTCTTTGCGCAAAGGAGGTTTTTCCCCCCATGAAGCAGAAATCTGCTCTGACAATTTTCGCAACCTTGCTGGTTTTGCTCAGTGTATTGGGCACCAGCGCCGGTTTTGCAGCCCCTGCGCAGCGCGTCGCTCCCGATGCCGTGCAGGGTATCGCCCCTTCATCCGCTCCTACTTCCACTACTGATGGTCCTCAAGAGACCCAACCCGCTTACTCTCACCGCCTGATTGTCGAATTGCAATCTGCACCACTGGCCGTATGGGCTGCCCAAACTGGACGCAGCCGGGCGGCCAATGGTCGTTTGCAGGTCAACACGCCTGAGGCGCAACGGTACATTGCCCGTCTCCAGGCAGAACAGGCGGCTTTCTTGAACACTTTGCAGAGCGTCCTGCCCACCGCTTCTGTCGCCACTTACATCAACGAGAGCGGTATGCAGGTGCAAAGCACCTACCAAATCGTATTCAACGGCATGGCCATTGACCCAGGTACGAGTGACCTGAAGGCGGCCATGCAGGCAATTCAGAACATTCCGGGTGTCAAGGGCGTATACCACGATTACGCTCATTACCCCGATTTGTATTCCAGTGTGCCGCTCATCAATGCTCCCGTAGCGTGGAACAACAGCGTCATCGGCGGCATGGACCACGCGGGCGAAGGCATCAAGGTTGCCTCGATGGACGGCGGTGTACACCACGCAGCCCCCATGTTCGACGGCACCGGCTACAAATACCCCGACAACTGGCCTCTCGGTGGCCTGGGGGATGCCCAGAACAACAACGGCAAAATCATCGCCTCGCGTGCCTACTTCCGCCCGTGGGACCCGCCCGCTCCCGGTGACGAAAACACCTGGCCGGGTGAAAACGGTACCCCTCACGGTGTGCACACCACCGGCATCATGGCTGGTGACGTGGTGACCGCGACCTACGCCGGTGTCACCGTCACGAACATGAGCGGTGTGGCTCCCAAGGCGTGGATTATGAGTTACCGCGTCTTCTACGCCAGTTCGCACGGCATCGGCAGTTTCTACGATGCGGAAGGCATCGCAGCCCTGGAAGACATCGCTGCCGACGGCGCCGATGTGCTCAACAACTCCTGGGGCGGCGGCCCGACCAGCGTGGGCGGCGAATTCGACCCGCTTGACCAGGCGCTCATCAACACCGCCAAGGCTGGCGTGTTCATCAGCATGTCCGCCGGCAACTCCGGCCCCGGTAAGGCCACCACCGACCATCCCTCCAACGACTACATCAACGTGGCCGCCAGCACCACCGCCGGCACCTACGCCGTGGGACGTTTCAGTGTCACTGCACCTGAACCCGTCACCGATACGCTCAAGAATATCCCCTACGGCACGGCCTCATTTGGCCCCTCCCTGCCGATTGGCGGCGTCTTCACCTACAACTACAAGACCTCCGAGAGTGTGGACCCGAGCAACATCACCGGCTGTGCTCCCTTCCCGGCGGGTGCTTTCGATGGTGTGGCCGCGATTGTCAAGCGTGGTGGCTGCTACTTCGGCAACAAGGTGTACTATGCCCAACAGGCCGGCGCCACCTTCGTGGTTATCTACAACCGCGATGGCGATGACTCCATCCTCAACCTGGCCTTTGGGTGCGATTACGCTCCCGGCTGCTCCGCCAGCGACATCACCATCCCCTCCATTTTCGTGGGCAACACTGATGGGCAGGGCATCGTGGATTGGTACACGGCCAACGGCGCGGCCTCCCAGTTTACGGTGGATAACACCGCCTACCAGATTGGCAACATCCCGGATGTAATCGCCGACTTCAGCAGCCGCGGCCCCGGTGTGGGCAACGTCCTGAAGCCGGAGATTGCCGCGCCCGGCGTGAACATCCTCTCCCACGGTTACACCCCCGGCGCGACGGGTGAAGCCCGCCACCTGGGGTGGGGTCAGGCCTCCGGTACCTCCATGGCAGCCCCGCACGTGACCGGCGCGGCGGCCCTCATCCGCCAGATTCACCCCGACTGGACGAATGCCGAAATCAAGTCGGCCCTGATGTCCACCTCCAAGTACGTCGGCGTGTACGTCAGCGATGGTTCGCATGCCCAGCCGCTCGACATGGGCGCTGGCCGCCTCGACCTGACCAACGCCGCCGACCCCGGCGTCATCCTTGACCCGCCGGCGCTCAGTTTCGGCACCGTGCCCACCGGCACGATGAAGACCATCACCTTCACGGTGCGCAGTATCGCCTCCGCCAGCGAGACCTACACGGTTTCGGCGGTCATGATTACGGCCACCAACTTCATGACGCCCTCGCTGAGCGCCCTGCCGGGCTTCAGCGTCTCGCCCAGCAGCATCACCCTCGCTCCGGGCGAAAGCGCACAGGTCGCGGTGACCTTCAACCCGGCCACCAGCCTGGGGCTGGGCGACAACCAGGGCTACATCGTGCTGGATGGCGCAACCTACGACGCCCACCTGCCCGCCTGGGCGCGTGTCACCCACGCCAGCAAGGCCGCCGACGTGCTCATCATCGACAACGACTTCAGCACCCTGCTGGGGTACCCGGACTACACCTCCTACTACTCCGACACGCTGGCTGCCCTGGGCTACACCTTCGACATCATGGATGTCGACCTGGACTACGCCCTCAACGGCTTCCCCACTTCCATCCTGGATACGGTTGACCTGATGCAGTACGATGCCGTGCTGTACTTCACCGGCGACAACTATCAGCCGGATGGTACTTTCAACGTCCACACGCCGCTTTCCACGGGTGACATGGAACGCCTGACGGAATACGCCAACAACGGCGGCATCGTCATTGCCATGGGGCAGGATATGGCGGCTGTGCTGCAATCGGACAAGACGGACGACGGGCAGTTGTTCTACTCCTTCGTTCTGGGCGGCAACTGGCTGCAGGACAGCGTTACCGGTTATGCTTTGCCGGATGCCCCCGTCACCTCGCTGGATAGCGCCCCGCCGGCTTTCCAGGGCTTTGCGCTCGATTTGAGCGGCGCTTCGGCCCGCACGAATGGCCTGTACGGCGTCAACGAGGTGCCGCCTGTGGCAACCGACGCCTGGGGTGAAGTCTCCTCCCTGCTCTCCCCCGATGGCACGCTGGACTACACGGTGAAAATCTACCCGACCACGCCCATGACGCTGACGGCTGCCCACATCCACTCTGGCACGATGGGCACCAACGGCGGCGTGCTCTTCGACATCGCTCCCTTCACCGTTCCAACCTACATCACCGATACCTACACCTGGAGCGGGCAGGTTTCGTTGAATGTGACCCAAACGCAGCAGGCTGCCACTGGCGGGCTGTACGTCAACATCCACACCAGCGCCAACGCCAGCGGTGAATTGCGCGGGCAGGT
>DAOTWV010000023.1:0-13949 GCA_034435695.1 Anaerolineales bacterium
AAAATTACGATAGCGCCTACGGCACCGAACCCGTCCTGATGCCGCCCAACCTGGCCTTCGTAGACCCCTGGCAGGGCGAGGTGGATTCCACGAACCTGCTGGCGGCGGTCATCGGGAATGACATTCTGCCGGATGTCGCCATCGGGCGGCTGCTGGTCTCCACGCCGGCAGAGTTCGATACCGTCTTCCAGAAAATCGCGGATTACGAAAGTGCCCCGCCACAGCCCTGGCAAAACAACGTCACCTTCGTTTCGGATAACATCCCCGATGCGGCTGGCGACTTCGAGGCGCTGACCGAGAGCGTCATCAACGGGCACATCCCGGCGGGCATGAACGTGCAGCGCATCTACGAAACGAGTTACTGCGGCGCGCCCACCAGCCCGCCTACGCCCTGCCCGGCGGTCAACCACGCCATCACCACCACGCTGAACACCACCGGCACGCTCTTCCTGAACTACATCGGGCACGCCAGTCTCAACCGCTGGGCGCATGAACAAATCTTCGTCAACGCCGATATCAACGACCTGACCAACCGCCAGCAATTGCCGGTGGTACTCTCGATGACCTGTCTGGACGGTTTCTGGCTCTTCCCTAACGCCTACCAATCCAGTCTGCAGGAGGATATGCTGCGCGCCCCCAACGGCGGTTCGGTGGCGGCCTTCTCGCCCACCGGGCTGGGCGTCGCGACCGGGCACGATTACCTCAACCGCGGCTTCTACGATGCCGTCTTCCAGGATAACGCCACCCTGGGCGCGGCCAGCATCGCCGCCAAACTCAACCTGTACACCGCCGGCTACAGCAACGACCTGATTGACACCTTCTACGTGCTGGGCGACCCGGCGCTGCGCTTCCCGCAGGCGCTCACGCTGGAAGACTCCGCCCAGCAATCCGGCCACCCCGGCGACACGCTGACCTACCGCCTGTGGGCGCGCAACACTACCACGCTGACTCAAACCCTCACGCTGGCGCTCTCCGGCACCGACTGGACTGCCGCACCGCTCAATCAGTCCACGCAGTTGCTGGCGCCCGGTGCGGGGCAGGCGCTGAGCGTCACCCTGCAGGTTCCCGGCAATGCCCTGCCGGGCCAGCGCGACGTGTTCACCGCCACGTTGAGCGCCGATTCTCTGGGCGGCACGCTTGGTCAGGCCGTCCTCACCGGGCTTACCCTGAGCGGGTACGGCGTGCAGGTCGCGCCGCCCTCCAGTCAGCGCACCGGCCTGCCCGGCGACACCTTCACCTACACCTTCACGCTGACCAACACCGGCAACCTCATCGACACCTTTGCTCTCTCCCTGGGAGGCGCATCCTGGCCGGTGAGCGCGCCGTCCAGCATTGGCCCGCTGCCGCCTTTCGCCAGTCAGGCTTTCACGCTCAGCGTGGATATTCCGCTCACCGCTACCGATGGGGCGCAGGACGCCGTGCTGCTCACGCTGACCTCGCAGGCCGACCCAACCGTCAGCGCACAGGCGACTTTCACCACCACGGCAGACCTGCCCGGCGGGGTGACGCTGGCCGCCGATTCCGTTGCCCAAAGCGCCCTGCCCGGTGAGGTGGTGACCTACACTCTGACCCTGACAAATAGCGGCCTGTACACCGATACCTACGACCTCTCGCTGGGCGCCTCGGCCTGGAGCAGCGTTTTGAGCGTTGCCAGTGCCGGGCCGCTTTCCCCCGGCGCATCGGCTGCCTTCACCGTACGGGTGAGCATCCCTGCCAGCGCCGCAGACGGCGAAAGCGATGCCCTGGCGCTCACCGCGCTTTCGCAAAGCGACCCGGCGGTACTGCAAACCCTCACCCTGACCACCACCGCCCGCTGGCATCACGTCTACCTTCCGCTGACAGTGCGGTAAGGGATAGTGGACAGTGGACGGTGGACGATAGACCGTAGAACGTCTGCTTCCCGCTTACCTGCTACCAAAAATGACTTGCCATGCGTTCTGGTCTGATTTCCCCCACCCACTCCCCTCCCCCTAAGGGGGAGGGGAGTGGGTGCGCTGCTGGCATGATTTCTCCCAACCCCAACCCCTCCCACCTGGCCCGCAAGGCCGGTGCGCAATACGCCCGGCAGACGGGTGAAGCCCTGCGTGTGCGCGTGGTCAGCGGCAGCATGGAACCCTTGCTGCGCGCCGGTGACTCCGTCCTGGTGCAGCCCTGCGCGCCGGATGCGGTACGTCCCGGCGACGTGCTCACCATACAAAGCGGCGCTTCGTGGATCACCCACCGTCTGATGGAAATCACCCCCCAGGGCTGGGTGCTGATGGGCGATGCCAGCCCCTGGGCGGACGCGCCCCTGCCGGCGGAGGCGCTCATCGGGCGCGTGCAAGGCGTGTGGCGCGGCGAGGTTTTCCGGGACTGGAATCAGCCGCCCTGGCAGGCCGAAGCGCACCGCGCCGCCCGGCGGGCGCGCCGGCGTTACTCCCTGGTGCGCCTGTTGCAACGGAACAGGTATCCTCCGCCCCGCCTCTCCGCCCTGCTGCTGCGCGTCCTGCGCCGGGCGCTTGCCGCGCTCTGGTAAAATGGACGGCAGTCCGTGGTCCGTCGTCCGTGGTCTGTCGTCCGTCGTCTGTTGTCCGTCGTCCGTAATCTGTCACCCGTCGTCCACTACTTCAAGGAACGCCTATGCCTCTGCAAACCCTCACCCCAACCAGCCGTCCGGCGCATCACCCTCAGGTCATTCTTCAGGAAAGCGGCGAGGAAGCCGTGCTGATTCTGCCCGCACAGGGCAAGGTCAAAGTGCTCAACGCCACCGGTACGTTCATCTGGGAGAAACTGGATGGCACGCGCACACTGGAAGAGATTGCCCAGGCGCTCAGCCAGGTGTACGATGTGCCCCCCACAGAAGCCTTGCAGGACGTGCTGGCCTTTGTCGCCGCGCTGGCGGAACGCGGTCTGGTGCAGAATTGACCTTGCGGAACATGCGTAAGTCCCGGCTGCTGCGCCTCATGCTCCCGTTTCTGATGGCCGCCGCGGCCCTGCTGGCGGTTCACGCGGCGCGCGCCAACGTCACGCTGGTGAGTTTCACCGCCACTGCCGGCGATGCACAGGTGCTTCTGGAATGGGAAACAGCCACCGAGATTGATACCGCCGGGTTCTTTATCCGCCGCGCCGAAGACCCCAATGCGCTGTTCGTGCGCGTCAGCGATTTCATCCCCGCCGAGGGCGACAGCCTGACCGGCGCAACCTATCAGTACGTGGATACCGGCCTGACCAACGGCGTGACCTACTACTACCAGTTGGAAGCCATTGATTACGACCAGTCGGTGGAATTCTTCGGCCCGATAGACGCCACGCCAAGCGGTTCTACGGCCGCAACGCCCACGCTCACCGTCACCGTAACGCTCACCCCCACCGTGACCCTCACGCCGACCGCCACCTTCACCCCCAGCCCCACCACGGTCACGCTCACCCCCACCAAAACCCCACACAAAACCAAAACCCCGACTCCAACGCCCACGCGCACGCCGACGCGCACCCGCGTCCCCACACGCACGCCTACCCCGCGCCCGCACTACACCCCCACCCCCACGTTCACCGCCAGCCCCATCCCCAGCCCCACGAACACCCCCACGCGCGAATTCTTCAGTCCGCCCAGTCCGACCCTGCCGGCCACGCAACCGGCCTACCCGCTGCCGGCTGGCGGCCACAGGGAGACCGAAACGGCTACGTTCACCCCACAGGCGGCGACACCCTCGCCTACCGGGCAGGCACCGGCCGCCGATTCCGTCACCATCACCCCGCGCTGGGTCAGCGGGCAGGGCGCGGCCATCGTTCTCGTCGCCCTGCTCTGGGTGCTGCTGGCCGCCTGGATGACGTACTTCGTCTTCAAGGTCTCGGCAGGGGACGGTGGACGGTAGACGGTCCGTCGTCCGTGGTCTGTGGTCCGTTGTCCGTCGTCCGTCGTCCGTCGTCCATCATCGCACCTTCTCCCCCACCCCCTACCCCTCCCCCGAATGGGGAGGGGAGCACATCGCACACCGCACCCCTTCCTCATGCGCCAATCACAACACATCACCCTCGCTCTGCTCGTCGCTGCAGCGCTGCTGCTGAGCGCCTGCACCACCCAGCCCCCGCAGCCTGCGGGCGCCGTCATCGTCACCCCGCCGCCGACGACTGTCTCTCAAGACGCCCCCCAGCCTTACCGCATCGTGACCGGCGAAGCGGGCGTGTACCGTCTCGACCCCAAAACGCTGCAAAGCATCGGCTTTGGCACAACCCCGCCCGAAAAATTGCGTCTCACCCATCAGGGCGAAGACTGGCCTTTTGCCTACACGCAAGACGGTCTGTATTTCTACGCCCCCGCGCTCCAGACGCGTTACACCAACCGCAACGCCTTCCTCCTGTGGGGAGACGGCACCGCCAGCGCCGCTTTGCAGCCCGAAGCGTTGCCCGCCGTCCCCGCGCAGCCCGGCGCGGCCTATCCCGCCCACCTGCGCCTGGAAGAAAATCCGCTCTACGAACCCAAAGCCGGGCAGGGCGACCACTGGTTGTGGCAAAAACTGGTCGCGCCGACAACCTGGGAGCAATCCTTCACCCTGACGGAGGTACAGCCCGGCGCGGGGACGCTCACCGTCACCCTTTGGGGCAACACCGGGCGCGCCATCGTCCCCGAGGGGGAGTTCGACCACCACTGGCGCGTTAGCATCAACGGGCAGGTGGTGCTGGAACAAACCTGGAGCAAGTCCGGCGCGCAAAGCCTCACCGCAGACCTGCCCGACGGGCTGCTGCACGACGGCGAAAACACGCTCACCATCGAGGCAGTAGCCGATAGCGGCCTGGCCGTAGACATCACCACGCTGGACGCGGTGGAAATCACCTATCCCCGCCGCGCCCGCTTGCAGGATGGGATGCTGCGCTTCACCGCGCTTACCGATGGGGTACAGGTAGAGGGCCTGAAGGGGGATGCCTACCTGTGGGATATCGGCAACCCGCAGAAACCGCGTCTGTTCCAGGGAGAAGCGGACTCGTCCCTGGGGGTGGCTGCCGGTCACCGGTATGTGCTGCACACCCCGCGGGGTGCGCGCACTCCGTTGGAACTCGTCCCCCTGGTCACCCAGCCGGATTTACGCGCCATGCAGGGGGCGGCCTACCTCGCCATCGGGGCGCAGCCTCTGCTGGAGGCCGCCCAACCGCTGCTGGAACGGCACGCCGCCCAGGGGTTATCCACCCTCGCCATCCCTTTGCAGGCCGTGTACGACCAGTTTTCCGGCGGAATCGTCACGCCGGAGGCCATCCGCGCCCTGCTGCAGTACGCCGTTCAGCACTGGGAAACGCCGCCGCAATACGTCCTGCTGCTCGGCGATTACACCTACGACACCTACGGCTACCAGACCACGCTGGAGTACCCGCTGCCGGGTTTCATGGTTTTCACGGTCTTTGGCGGTGAAACGGTCAGCGACGTGCTCTTTGCGCAACTGGATGACGACCTGCACCCCGATATCGCCATCGGGCGCATCCCGGCGCAAACCCCGGAGCAGGTGCAGACCTACGTGCAAAAGGCGCTGGCCTACGAATCTCAGCCGGGCGGGGAGTGGCAGCAGCGCATCCTTGCCGTCGCCGATGGACAGGAAGCCTACTTTGCCCGCGATGCCAGCGCCTTTCTGGATGCCTTTGCCGCCGATTATCAGACCGAGTTGTACACCCCACCCGCCGGCAGCACGGATGCCAGCCAGCAGGTGCAAACCTATCTGCAGGAGGGTGCCTGGCTGGTGGCGTATTTCGGGCACGGTTCGCTCAATCAGTGGGGCAAAGACCGCATCTTCACCACCCAGGACGTGCCCGGCCTGCAAAACAAAGAGCGTCTGCCCATCGTGGTCAACATGACCTGTCTGACCGGTTTGTTCACGCATCCCAAAGTGGAAAGTCTGGCCGAAACCCTGCTCTTTGCCCCCGATGGCGGTGCGGCCGCGGTGCTCGCCCCCACCAGCCTGACTCTGGCCTCCGACCAGAGTACGCTCAGCGCGCCCTTTGCCCAGGCCTTCCTTGCCAACCCCAGCCGCCCGCTCGGCGACATCTTCCTGGAGGCCCAACGGCAGGTGCCCACCGAAAACGAGGGCAGCCTGGATGTACTGGAAACGTTCCTGCTCTTTGGCGACCCGGCGCTGACGCGGAAATAGTCAGGACAGGATTCGGGTTTCTCTGCCTTTGTTCAATACCCCACCAGGGTGCCATCCCGGCGCACACGCCGTAACGCGGCGCGAAAAGCGGCCACGCTCAGGGGCAATAGCAGGGCGGAGAATGCCCCCAGCGTGAGGATATCCATCCGCAACGTATACAGCGAGGCTCCCTGCAGGACAGCAAGGCGCATGGCGCGCAGGCTATAGGTCACGGGGAGCAGGGCAGACAGGCTTTGCAATAACGGCGGCAGCACTTCGACAGGGTAGTACATGCCTCCCAGGAAATCCGAAACCGCCTGAAAAAACCATGTCACGGGGTCACCGCGCTTGAAAGCCATGATGAAACTGGCCGAAAGTACCCCAAAACTGCTGTACACCACGATGCTGAGCACCAGGACGACCAGCGCCGCGGGCCAGTTTATCTCTTGCAGGTGTACCCTGCCCAGCGCCGCGCCTGCCCCAAGGTACAGCAGCAAATGGAAGGTTGTGAACAGGTAATCCCAAAGCACCGAACCAAAGATGACGCTTTCCAGGCGCACGGGAGTCGTCAATACGGCCTCCAGGGTGCCCAGCATCTGCTCTCGGCGAATGCTCTTCGTCACCCCCGTCAGGGCTGTGCCAAAGTAGCCGCTCATGGCCAGGCCGACAAGCACGAAGGCAAAGTAATCGCCGCCGTAGGCCTGTAAACTCTCGAATTGCATCAGGTTTACCAGTTCCCCCAGGAAATAGAAAACCCCAACGCTAAAGGCCATGCGCGCCAGTTGCAGTAAAAACGCAAGGCGGTAACTGCGCTCAATTTGCCAGTCTCGACGCAGGAAAGCCAGCCAGGCAAGCCGAGGGGAAGAGACTGCAGACACTGGCTTTTCAGGAGGCGTTGTCTGCGGCGTCGGCGGGGTGGGTGAAGCCGGCAATACCCACTCGCCCTTCTCCATGACACGCACAAAGATATCTTCCAGGGAGGGACGCTGTGGCACCACCGCACGCAGGTTTTCCGGCGGGATGTGCCGCAACACAAAAGCCAGGTCGGCTTGCGTAGACACGCTGAAAACCGTCTCCGGAGGAGCATCGGGGGCGGGCTGTAAAGTTCCCAGGTGCGCCTGGATGGTCTGTTTCGCCTCCGCTGGCAGACCGCTTACCTCAATGTGAAAACGCTGCTCCCACGCCAGGGAAGTGCGCAATTCGGAGAGCGTGCCACAAGCCACCAGACGTCCCCGGCGCAATAAGCCTATGCGCTGGCACAATTTTTCTGCCTCGCTCAGCACGTGGGTGGACAGGAAAATCGTCTTGCCACTTTCCGCCAGTTCCAGGATGAGCGCACGCAACGCCAACGCGGCCTGAGGGTCCAGGCCAGTAGTGGGTTCATCCAAGAACAGCAAAGGGGGGTCATGCAAGAGAGCGCGGGCAATCGTCAGGCGTTTGCGCATCCCAGTGGAATACTCAGATACACGCTGACGCGCCGCGCCGCCCAGACCAACTTCTTCCAGGAGTTCCATTGCCCGCTGAGAGGATACCCCCTGCAAGGCAGCGAAAAACTCCAGGTTCTGCAGACCGCTCAAACGCCAGTAGAAACTGCGTTCGTCCGCCGTCACCAGCCCAATCCGGGCGCGAATATCCCGTTCGCGCGCAAGCGGTATCCCCAAGATGTACGCCTCGCCCCGTGTGGGCTCGACCAGCGTGGTGAGCATCTTGATGAAAGTAGTCTTTCCAGCCCCGTTAGGCCCCAAAAGACCAAAAATCTCCCCCTGCGGCACACGTACTGAGACATCTCGTACCGCGGTTATCGGCGGTTGTACCACGCGCCCCAGCCGCGCCCAACTGCGCCTTGGCGGGTACGTCTTCGTCAGTTGAAAAGTCTCAATGGCATGCGGCATGACGGTACAATTGTATCAAAATCCTGCCATGATAGGGTAAAATGGCGCACTGCATACACGGACGACCAGCCACGGAAGCACACGGAAAAGCACAGACGACCAGCCACGGAATCGCACGGAAAGGCACGGACGACCAGCCACGGAATCGCACAGAAGTACACGGACGGCCAGACCAACAGACCAAAAGACTACCAGACCAAAAGACTAAACGACTAAAAGACTACCAGACCAACAGACCAAAAGACTAAACGACTAAAAGACCAACAGACTAACCGACCAAGCGACTAAAAGACTAACCGACCACCATGAACCACATCATCGCACAAACCCTCAACCTCCCTGTCGAAAAAATCAACGCGGCCGTAACGCTGCTGGACGACGGAAACACCATCCCCTTCATCGCCCGCTACCGCAAGGAAGCCACCGGCAACCTGGACGAGGAACAACTGCGCGCCATCAGCGCCGAACTGGCACGCCTGCGCACCCTCGAGATGCGCCGCGAAACCGTCCTCAAGACCATCCGTGAACAGGGCAAACTGACCCCCGAACTGGAAGCCAAAATCCAGGGCGCGGCCAGCCTGACCGAACTGGAAGACCTGTACCAGCCCTACAAACCCAAGCGCCGCACGCGCGCCAGCATCGCCCGCGAACGCGGCCTGCAACCCCTGGCCGAGCTTATCCTGAAGCAGGAGCGTCCCGCCGAAGACCTGGAAACCCTGGCGCAATCCTTCCTGGGCGAGGAAGTCCCTGACGCCGAAAGCGCCTGGGCCGGGGCGCGCGACATCGTGGCCGAAACCATCAGCGAAACCGCCGAAGTGCGCCAGCGCGCCCGCCAGAAAGCCCTGCAATGGGCTACCCTGTACGCCGAAAAAGCCCCCGATGCCAATGACCCCAAGGGCGTGTACGCCGACTACTACGAATTTTCCCAGCGCATCGACCGCCTGCAGCCCCATCAGGTGCTGGCGCTCAACCGCGGCGAGCGCGAGGGTATCCTGCGCCTGCACGTGGACATCCCCGAACGCGACTGGCGCGCCGCCGTGCAACTGACCTTCCGCCCCGACCCGCGTTCCCCGCTGCGCACCCACCTGCTCGAAGCCGTGGAGGACGCCGCCAAACGCCTGCTGCTGCCCGCCATAGAACGCGATGTGCGCCGTATCCTGACCGAAAAGGCCGATTCTCACGCCATCCGCGTCTTTGCCGAGAACCTGCGCGCCCTGCTGCTCCAACCCCCGCTCAGCGGGCACACCGTCCTCGGCCTCGACCCCGGCTACCGCACCGGCTGCAAGGCCGCCGTGGTAGACCCCACCGGCAAAGTGCTCGAAACCGGCGTCATCTACGTCAACCGCGACGACCAGCGCGCCATCCGCACCCTCACCCGCTGGGTGCAAACGCACCACGTCACCCTGATTGCCATCGGCAACGGCACCGCCTCCCGCGAAACCGAACAACTGGTGGCCGATTTCCTCAAAACCCTGCCCGCGGAACACGCCCCCCGCTACCTGATTGTCAACGAAGCCGGCGCCAGCGTGTACTCCGCCTCCCCGCTGGCACGCGCCGAATTGCCCGACCTGGATGTCTCCCTGCGCGGCGCGGTCTCCATTGCCCGCCGCACCCTCGACCCGCTGGCCGAACTGGTCAAGATAGACCCCAAATCCATCGGCGTGGGCATGTACCAGCACGATGTGGACCAGAAAGCCCTGGCCGAAGCCTTGCAGGCCGTTGTCGAGAGCGTCGTCAACCAGGTGGGCGTGGACATCAACACGGCTTCCCCCGCGCTGCTGACCTACGTCTCCGGGATTGGCCCCAAACTGGCGGAGAAAATCGTCGCCCACCGGGATGAGCACGGCCCCTTCAGAGACCGCCGCGCCCTCCGGAAGGTGTCCGGACTCGGCCCCAAGGCTTTCCAGCAATCCGCGGGTTTCCTGCGTATTCGCGGCGGCGCGAACCCCCTGGACGCCTCCGCCATCCACCCCGAAAGTTACCCGATAGCCGAGAAAGTGCTCGCTCTGGCCGCCACCGACATGAGTCAACCAGCCGAAGCGCGCCGCCGCGCCCTGAATGCCCTGCGCCAGAAGCAGCCACTCGAAGCGCTGGCGACACAACTGGGCTGCGGCCTGCCCACCCTCCAGGACATCTTCGAGCAACTCGCTCGCCCCGGCCGTGACCCGCGTGAAGACGTGCCGCCCCCCATCCTGCGCAGTGACGTGCTCAGCATGGACGACCTGCGCCCCGGCATGTCCCTGAAAGGCACGGTGCGCAACGTGGTGGATTTCGGCGCCTTCGTGGACATCGGCGTCAAACGTGATGGGCTGCTGCACCGCTCGCAAATCCCGCGCGGCACGCGTCTGCGCGTCGGGCAGGTCATCGAAGTCACCATTGCGCAGGTAGACCACGAGCGCGGCCGCATTTCCCTGTCCACGAATGGGCACGAATAGTCACGAATAGTCACGAAGTGGGACAGGCGCCTGCACCCGGCAGGGTGTTCCAGCCTGTCGCCACGATGGAAAGCGGCGTCGAGCCGCCGCAATCCAAAAAGGTCGATACGCCCCGATTGTGGGACAGGCACCTGCACCCAGCCTGTCCACGAATAACCACAAATGAACACGAAGTGGGACAGGCTTTCCAGCCTGTCGCCACGATGGAAAGCGGCGTCAAGCCGCCGCAATCCAAAAAGGCCGGTAACGAGTGTTACCGGCCTTTTTCGTCACACGGATTACGGTTTTCAGACTGGCAGGGCTTCGTAGCGTTCCACGCGCTCGGCAATCATCTGCAAACTGGCGTCCCAGAAGGCGCGGTCACGGATGTCGATGCCGAAGCGGGCGGCCAGGTCAGCAGCATTGGCTTCGCCAGTGCTGGCAAGCAGGTTGCGGTAGTCGTCCACGAAGGCCGCGCCGCGCTCCCGGTAGATGGCGTACAGCCCCAAACCGAAGAGCAACCCAAAGGCGTAGGGGTAGTTGTAGAACGAGAATCCGGCGTAGTAGTAGTGCGGCTTCCAGGTCCACATGTAAGGCTGCAGGGCGTTTTCGTCCAGGCCATCGCCGTAGGTGGCTTTCTGCGCCCGCGCCATGATGTCGCACAGGTCGGCGGCGGAGAGTTCGGCTTGCTCGCGGCGCTCGAAGACTTCCTTCTCGAACAGGAAGCGCGAGTAAATGTCCACGATGACCTGCGAATCGCTGATGAGCGAGGTCTCCAGGATGGCGAGTTGCTCCTGCGGGTCGCTGGCCTGCGCCAGGACGGCGTTGGTGACAATCGTTTCGCACATGATGGAGGCGGTTTCCGCCAGAGTCATGGGGGTATCGGATTGCAGCGGGGTCTTGCCAGCGCGGTACAGGCAGTGATTGTGGTAGCCGTGCCCCAGTTCGTGGGCGATGGTGAAGACCTGGTCGAGGGAACCATCGAAGTTGCACAGGACACGCGATTCCTTCACCGCCGGCACGCCCATGCAGAAGGCGCCGCCGCGCTTGCCGGGACGCTGTTCGGCGTCAATCCAACGGTTATCGAAGGCCGTGCGGGCGAAATCGGCCAGGTCGGGTGAAAAGCCGCCGAAATGTTCCAGGATGAAATCACGCGCCTGCGGGAAGGTGAAGGTGGTATCGGTCTTGCCGAGGGGGGCGAAGAGGTCCCACCAGGGGAGGCTTTCCTTGCCCAGGCGCTTTGCCTTGGCGCGGAAATAGCGGCGGAACATGGGGAAAGAGTCCTGCATGGCGCTGAGCAGGGCGTGCAGGGTTTCCCGGTCGATGCGGGAGGCATCCAGGGAGGCGTGCAGGGCATCCTCGCGCCCGCGGCGGCGGTTCAGCACGATGACCGCGCCTTTGACGCCGTTGAGCGCCGCAGCAAGGGGTTCTTCGACCTGCTTCCAGGCTTTGGTCTCCGCCTCGTAAGCCCGGCGGCGTACCTCCCCATCGGGGTGAGAGCGCAGGTTGATGAGCGCCGGCATGGGCAGGGTTTTGGTCTCGCCGTCCAGTTCGAAATCCACCGTGAGTTGGGAGGTGACCGTACCCTGAAGTTTGCTCCAGGCCGCGGGGCCGCTGGGGGCCAGTTCGGCAGCCAGGGCTTCTTCGGCATCGCTCATCAGGTAGCGGCTCTGCTCAGCGGCCTCCCGCAAGGCAAAGGCGTGCGCGGCCGGTTCCCCGCCCAGGGCGATGACCGTTTCCAGGGTTTCCCCCAGGGCGCCAATGGTACGCATGGCGCGGCTTTGCAGCATCTGCAGTTGTACCTGTTCCTGCTGGAATTCGGAGTACAGGCGTTTGGCCTGCTCATCATAGGAATCGGTGGTGATGAAGGAGGCCAGGTACGCACCCAGGGTTTCGGCCAGTTCGAGGGTCGCATTGAAGCGTTTGATGAAGTCGCTCAACAGGGCATGGATGGTCTCCGGCGCGGTTGCAGGGGTGAATTCGGCCTGATGTTCTTGCAGGTAAGCCTGCAAAGCGTGGACTTCGTCTTTCAGGTGGGTGCGGGCTGCGGCAAATTCAGGGGAATCGAGGCCAGGGTATACGTTGCTGAGGTCCCAGCGCGGGGCGAGAAGGTCTTGTGTCATGAAGGGTGCTCCTGAGGTAGTCGGGTAGTCGGTTAGTCTTTTGGTCGGTTAGTCTTTTGGTCTGTTAGTCTTTTGGTCTGTTAGTCTGTTGGTCGATACGAAGTACAGCGTACAGGGTACAGCGTACGGCGTACGGAGTACCGGGTACGGTGTACCGTCGGCCGTCGTCAATCATTATACGCCAGGATTAGACAATCATCAAATACAATCGCAAGGTGCGATGTCCTCCCCCGCCGTACCCACTGCTCCGGCTCAGGCGACGTGCTGCGGGGTGGCCTGCAAGGCTGTGGGCAGGTGACGCACTTCGGTGATGCGGTTTTCCTCGTCCACGAAGACGGCGCGTGGCTGGTGGGTGGCGATTTCTTCCGCCTCCAGCCAGGCATAGTTCATCACAATCACGTGGTCGCCAGGCTGCACCAGACGGGCGGCCGCGCCGTTGAGTTGCACTGCGCCGCTGCCCGGCTCCCCTGGGATGACGTAGGTCTCCAGGCGGGCGCCGTTTTCCACATCCACCACCTGCACCAGTTCCCAGGGCAGGATGCCGGCGGCCTCCATCAACACAGGGTCAAGCGTGATGGAGCCCACATAGTTGACGTTTGCGCCGGTTACCACGGCGCGGTGAATTTTTCCAACCAGTAATTTTCGCTGCATGAGTCTTACTCCGCGTTCATGTTCCAGATGAGCCGCAGCCCTTCGAGCGTCAGCCAGGGGGCTACGATGTCGATGACGGGGGTTTCATCGGCGATGATTTCCGCCAGCCCGCCGGTGGCAATCACCTTCATTTCGGCTCCCAGTTCACGGCGGAAGCGCGCCACCATGCCCTCCACCAGCCCGACGTAACCGAAGAGCAATCCGGACTGCATGGCATGGGTGGTGTTACGCCCGATGGCCGTTGGGGGACGCTGCAAATCGACGCGCGGCAGTTTGGCAGCGCGGCGGAAGAGGGCGTCGGCGGCGATGCCGATACCGGGGGCAATCGCGCCGCCCAGGTAATCGCCCTGCGCCGAGATGGCGTCGAAGGTGGTGGCGGTGCCGAAATCCACCACACAGGCCGGGCCGCCGTACAGGTGCTGGACTGCGGCCGCGTCTACGATGCGGTCTGCGCCCACGGCACGCGGGTCTTCGTAGCGGATGCGCACGCCAGTCTTGACGCCGGCACGCACCACCAGAGGGGTCTGGCGCAGGTACTTGCGGCAGGCGGCCTCGATTTTCGGGGTCAGCGGCGGCACGACGGAGGCCATGCACACGCCGGTGATGGTCTCCACAGGGATGGCGGCATGGGTCAGCAGGCCGTAGAATTGCAGACCGTATTCGTCCGGCATGCGGTCATGGTCGGTAGCCAGCCGCCAGCGGGGGCCAAGGGTTTCCCCTTCGTACAGGCCGAGGGTGATATTGGTGTTTCCGATGTCTATGGTGAGGAGCATGGGA
>DAOTWV010000024.1:0-3384 GCA_034435695.1 Anaerolineales bacterium
CCGGATTGTTCCGGCTTTGGCCGCTCAGCCCGACGATTTATCGTTGGGCGTGGGTGGCTGAGTTGTTACCGGATAGATACGCAGGGCAACTGCTTGCCAGTTGTCCCGCGGAGAGATACGTAGGGCAACTGCTTGCCAGTTGTCCCGCGGAGAGACAGGACGCGGATAGCGTGGATTTCCGCCCCGCTGGTTTTCGTGAACCGGCAACCGTAGGACAACTGCTTGCCAGTTGTCCTATGCCCTGCAGGTGCGCAATTGTAGCCAGCATACAGACACCCGAATACCCCACACCGTCCCGACAAACAGCAATTTTCCGAATTACAGGAGGAATATATGTCCCCAAAATGGATTGCCCTTACACGCACAGAAGGGGCACTGGAAGCCGAAATCCTGCGTGGCCTGCTGGAAGCAAACGACATTCCCGTGGTGCTCTCCCAGGAAGGGGCGGCCAGCGCCATTGGGTTGGGCATCGGCCCATTGGCTGAAGTAGAAATCTTCGTACCTCAAGAGCAACACGCGGCCGCCCAGGAATTGCTGAATGCCTATCGCCGTGGGGATTTATCTCCGGAGGAGGACGCTCCTCAAGGGTAAGGCTGGGTCAACCACAGCCAGGGGTCTACCTGCACGCCATTGACCCACACTTCGAAGTGCAGGTGCGGGCCGGTAACCCGTCCCGTAGCGCCAACCAGCCCAATCAACTGGCCAGCCCGGACCGTATCTCCTGGCTGCACGAGCATCTTGCTCTGGTGCATGTACACACTGTACACCCCCCAGCCGTGGTCAATCACGGTCATGTTGCCGCGCACAACCGTTTCACCGGCAAACACCACCACCCCATCGGCGGCAGCGTAGATATTGAACCCCACCTGTCCGCAAAAATCCAGGCCGGTGTGGAAGTAGATGTAGCCGCTGTCGTTGTAGGAGCGGCGGTTGCCGTAGCGCGAAGGCCAGCAATCCAGGTAGGGGGTATCCACAGGCGCGGCAAATTGCCCATGCCAGTAGCGTTGCGGGGTAACAGGTGCGGTCAGGGAGGCCAGTTGTTCATTCTCCGGGCCAGTGATGGCCGGGTCCAGTTCTTCGGGGGGAACGTAGATGGGTGGGTCATACAGGTAATCGCCTGCCGCGATGGGCACGTTTTGCTCAAACACAAAGCGCGTACCATCTGGTAAAGTGGCAACCATACGCAGAGGGTACACTCCCGGCTCCTGCAAGGCTGGAATCCCTTGCAGGGCCACCTGAGCGCCATCTTCCAGAGGAAAGAAGCGGAGGGGATGTCCCAAAAAATTTCCTTCCAGGTGTACTTCAGGAGGAGCGCTCACCTGAAAAACAGCGGTATGCCCTTGAATGAGGGAGGCATTGAAAGTGAGGGCATCCAATGGGGGCGGCAATGCCCCAGAGGAGTCCCGCGCCTCTCCGGGGGTAAGCAAGACATCCATGGGCAGCAGGTACACAGGGGAGGGGACGTCATTTTGCAGCGCGAGCACCCAGGGGGAAGTGCCCAGGGCTGCCGCGGCCATCAGGGGAGATTCTCCAGCCCCCAAAACCACGCGCCGCCCAAGGGCGGAATCCGTTTGAGCCTCCGGCAAAATAAGGTTTCCCCCCGCATACAGTTGCATCGGGCTGGTCAGGCGGTTCAGACGTGCGAGGGTTTGTGGCGTTATGGCATAGCGTCGGGCAAGGCTGCGCACCGTTTCTCCAGGGGGAATTTCCACGCTGACAAGGTAACCATTCACCCCGCTTATCCCCGGTATACGCAACTCTTGCCCAACGAAGAGTTGGTTGGGGTTGGCAATCTGGTTGGCTTCGCGCAATGCGTCGGCAGAGACACCAAAGCGCAGCGCAATGCTCCACAAGGTATCGCCGGCTTCCACGCGATACACCGCCCCCTCAGGGGGATTTTCCTGGGCATGTGCCGGGGCGTTAACCCACAAAGGGCTGAACAACACGCTCAGCCCCAGCAAAGCCCCTGTAAAAAGGAGAATTTTACGATTTTTCCAGGTTTTCAATGTATAGTTGGTCTCCAGGGAAAAAATGTCCCAGGTGCTGCACACCGGTTTCCAACACATAGCGCGCTGGTTTCTTGGGGAAGTAGAAAGGCCGCCAGCGCCGCGCCCACTGCACATCTACCACCCGCTGGGCATCGTCAATCCAGATTACCGCCAGGTCAAAGGCCATCCCCAGCATGTGGATAGCCGCGTTGATACGACTGGCCCGCGGCTGTACCAGCAGCAATCCTTCGTCCTCGGCCAGAGAGCGGCGAAACAACAGGCCGCGTAACTGGCACAAAAAGGATGCACAATAGCGGGCGCGCAGAAGGGGAGTATCGGAACGCGATAGGTTTTGAACGGTAAGCAACACCTTGTTCAGGCGCGTTTGGCAAGCACGCGCTCCACACTGGCAATCAGTTCCGGCGGGCTGAAGGGCTTGGAGATGTAGTCATCCACTTTGGCAATGTGCAACCCCAGCACCCGGTCAATGGTTTGCGCCTTGGCCGTAATCACGATAACGGGGATATCCCGTAACACTTCATCGGCCTTCATCTGCTGAAAGACCTCCCAACCATCCAGGTCGGGCATCATCAGGTCAAGCAGCACGAGGTCTGGCTTCTCACGCCGCATGGTCTCCAGACCATCCCAGCCGCCCTCAGCACCGATGACTTCGAAGCCGCGGCGTCCCAAAATCAGGCGCACCAGTTCAATCATTTCGGCGTCGTCTTCCACATAAACCAGGCGCTTGGTTTCTCCCGTCATAACCCTGCCTCCATCAAACGAACAAAAAACCAGAAAAAATAACTGAAGAGGAGATATGTGCGTTAAAGTTTACCACAAGGCCGGAACAAGAAGCATGACAGTTCAGCATCACAAACAATACTGTTAGCGTACCCTGGAGGGCAAACCAAAGATGCAGATTTGTATCCTGTTCCCCTCCCTGCCCCCGGTGGCCTGCCTGGGGAACGGGCTTTCCAGTCCGTCTTTGCGCCGGACAGGAACATCCGCCCTACGCCTCCCTCCCTTTGTGCCAGGAGGGGGCATGCGCTATCTGCATTTGTATTCCGGCCAGCGACCTTTGTATGCCACCCCGATGGAGAACACTAAAACGGTGTTGGTGAATCGCGGTATGACCTGGCACACCGGAACGCAGATTGGTCGCAGATTCTCGCAGACACGGCCAACGAAGCGGCGAAAACCAACACAACCAGTGGATATCAGCGGCACCAGCGTTATCAGCGTTCTACTTCCCAACATATCTTTAGTGCTCCCAGCACACAGGGTATAGCAAGGAAATGTAGGTATAAAGGTGGTAGACTAGGGAAAACCCAAAAAGGAGCGAAAAAAGTGACACGAGAAATGTCCCGGGATCGGCGAAAGGCTGCGTTTGAGAAAG
>DAOTWV010000025.1:0-11081 GCA_034435695.1 Anaerolineales bacterium
GGCTTGCAATTCCTTTTCAAAGCGGGTTTGCCAGTTCGATTTGCTCATGCGCTCGATTGTATCACGCCTTTGGCGGATGAATTATCCCATCCACGCTCTGGGAGCACGAAAGATATGTTGGTCAGTAGACCGCTGATAACGCTGGTGCCGCTGATATCCGCTGGTTGTGTTGGTTTTCACCGCTGCGTTGGTCGTATCTGCGAGAATCTGCGTTGCGGTATCTGCGTTCCAGTGTGCCAGGTCATACCGCGATTCCCCAACAATGTTTTCGTGCTCCCTACGCTCTGCGGTCGGTAGTTCGCTACGTCTTGACCAGCCGCGCGTGGAGGGGTACACTTCGCCCTGAGAACACTGAACCCAACAATGGAGAGTACATCATGGAACTTGCCCTGGCTTTAGGAGGCGGCGGTGCCAAAGGCCATGCCCATTTGGGCGTCTTGCGCTGCCTGGAACGAGAAGGCTACCATATCAAGGCGATTGCCGGCACCAGCGCCGGCGGCATCATTGGGGCTTGCTACGCTGCCGGATACACACCAGACGAACTGGTGGACTATTTTCAACAGGTAGACCAATCTAGCCTGTATGGCAGGCGCCCCGAAGACGGTCCATCTTTGTTGGGCATTGCCGGATTGAACCACATCTTTGAAGAATTGTTAGGCGAGCGCACCTTTGATGATTTGCGTATCCCCCTGGTGTTGACCGCGGTAGACCTGAATACGGGGTGCGAGGTACTCCTGCGGGAGGGGCGGGTGCGCGATGCTGTGTTGGCCACGATGGCTATTCCTGGCGTATTTCCTCCGCAGGAATGGAATGGCGCCTTGCTCGTGGATGGGGGCGTGCTTGACCTGGTTCCTGTTGCCCCAGTACGTGCACTGGCTCCTGAACTGCCAATTGTGGCTGTGACCCTTTCTCCGCCTCCCCAGGCGGCCCGCAACTTGCCAGCCATGCTCACCCCGCCCTCCAACCCCATCGTAGAGTACTTTGTACGCACACGTGTGGCACAGGCGTTCAACATCTTTGCGCGTGCCATCAACGTCAGTAATGCGGCACTGGCCGAATTGCGGCTGGAAGTAGACCATCCGGACGTGCTCTTGCGCCCAGATGTGGGCGATATCGGCGTGTTGGATTTCGTCAACGTGGCGGAAATGGCGCGCCGCGGGGAGGCTGAGACACAACGACATCTGCCTGAAATTCGGCGCGCGGCGGGCTGGCAGGGACGTATGCGCCGCGCCTGGTGGCGTATGCTGCACCTACAAGAGGAAGTGGTCAATGGGACGTGACCTGCGCAAATATGCCGCCCAAACCGAGGTACGCAGCCTGATAGCCTTTGCTGTGCTGCTTTTTGTGGTTGGAATCGGGCTGATTTATGTGTTCTATGGTGCGGGTAGTGCGCTGATGGGGGTAATATGCGCGCTGGCAGGGCTTGCCCCTCTTGTGCTCATCTTTCTTGTGTTGAAGTTTTTGGATTGGTTTGTTTCTCGCGTGGATAACTGAGACCGTTTTCGCATAGTCACTGCAACCAGAATTGCGCATAGTCACAAAGGTAAATACATGGAAACAACGAAATTACACATCAACGAATGGACGCTGCGGGTATCCATTCCCGATACTCCCGGCCCGCACCAGGTCATGCTCCTTTTGCACGGATGGACGGGAGATGAGAACGTCATGTGGGTCTTTGCGCGCAAACTGCTCCCGACATATCTGGTGGTTGCTCCGCGTGCCCCGTATCCCACATCGCGCGGGGGGTATGGGTGGCAGCCCACATTGGCGGATTCCTGGCCGACTGTAGAAGACCTGCGCCCAGCGGTGGATTCCCTGCTTACCCTGTTGGAGGCCCTCGCGACAGATGTGCGCACTGCCAGCGGGAATTTCCACACCGTAGATGTGATGGGATTCAGTCAGGGGGCAGCCGTTGCTGCGACCTGGGCGCTGACACACCCTCAGCGGGTACGTGCGCTTGCCCTGCTGGCTGGTTTTCTCCCCGATGGGGCGGATGATTTGACGCTCTCCCAGCCTCTGGCAGGAAAATTTGCTTTTGTTGCACATGGTACCCGCGACGCCATGGTGCCTGTAACACGTGCCCATCAAAGCGTTGCATTGTTGCAACAGGCCGGTGCGCGCGTGACATATTGCGAGGATGAAACTGGTCACAAGTTAAGTGCTTCGTGTGCACGCGCCCTCTGGGAGTTTTGGGAAGCAATGGGGAGGCGGTAGATGCCGGTATTGTTGTTCAACAAGCCGTATGGGGTGCTTTCGCGTTTTACCGATGCCGGCGGACGTCCCACGCTGGCGGAGTACATCCCTGTCCCTGGGGTGTATGTTGCCGGGCGGCTTGATGCCAAAAGCGAAGGCTTGCTGGTATTGACGGATGATGGTGCATTGCTGCATCGCCTTACGCATCCCCGCTTTGCCCACCCCAAGACATATTGGGTGCAAGTCGAGGGCAAGATTACTCCCCAGGCTGCACGCCAACTGGAACGAGGAATCACCCTGCGGGTGGCCTCCCGCCGCCGTGGAGGGCGTAAAATCCCCCAAAAATTGTTTGCCCGCCGGGCACGATGTATCCCTCCTCCCGACGTGCCGCCGCGTCCCGTACCAGTACGAGACTATCATCCCACTTCATGGTTGGAAATCATTCTTACGCAGGGGAAAAAGCATCAGGTAAGACGCATGACCGCTGCGGTTGGCTTTCCCACCTTGCGCTTGTTGCGCGTCGCCATCGGGATACTGAATCTGGAAGGGCTTGCTCCCGGTCAGTGGCGGTATCTGACCTCAGCGGAGGAACAAGCCCTGAGAAAAATGCTTACCCGGTGAGTCCCCCGGCAGGCTCCGGGGTCATCTGTGCCTCGAAATAGACACCACCTTTTCAGGCTTCTGTTGCGTGTCCCTTCTGGCGCAGGTAATCCGTCGTCGTGCGTTTGATGAAACCATCGGCGACCTCGCGGATACGGTATTGCGCGATGGCGTTTGCAATACGGTTCATCGTACCATTGGGGAGCATGCCCAACCCCCAGGGACGCGGCAAATCTGCCCAAAGACGCAGGCTATACTCCACTGCCGTTTGCCCGTCCTCACGGGGAGAGAAAACCGAGGTGCTGCTGTACCATCCCGGTGCTACCAGCCAATCCAAACCGGCTTTTGCCTGCACTGGGGAGGATTCCTCCAGGGCGCGAAAAACCAGGGTGTAATTTTCCGTGGAAATTTCGGCCTCCAAATCGCAATACAGCCGCACGCGGTAAACATTCAATTCGGTGGAATGATAAAGCACGCGATACCGCTGATTGCCCAATTCCTCCAGCAGGGTGATGTGGGGCAAAAATTGCAAAATGTGGGTGATGTTCGTGTAGTAACGAAAGGCGTCCTCCAATGGAGCGGGGAACAAAAAGGAGCGCTGGGTGCGTCCATCCAGCCGGATTCGCGCGCTCATGTCTGTTCTTCAGGAGAATCTTGGGTCTCCTCTCCAGATTTATTCAGGGCTTCGATTTGTCGATTCAAGGCTTCCAACTGGCGACTTAGCGCCTCTAATTCCTGACGAGTGGGGAGACCGCGCTCTTCCAACAGGGTCGCCAACCGTTTTTCAATCGTTTCGGTCAGGGTTTCGTTTTGTTTTTGTGGTTGACGTGACAACTTATCCAGCAATTGTGTGGCTTCCTCTGCGCTGAGTTCCCCGCGTTCTACCAGGGCATTAAAACGACGGCGCAATTCGCGGTCGAATTCTCCCCACCAATCCAGCGTGGAAGCCAGGGCGTGTTGCAATTTGCTCATCCGGCTGCCGCCCGCACGTACCAGTTCCGACAAAATACTGCGGGGCAGAAAGCCGCTGTGCTTTTTCTCTTGTTCCAGTACGATTTGCGAGAGAATCAATGTGGTCAGGTCTTGACCGCTTTCGTGGTCCAGCACCTGGATATCTTGCCCGGCACGAATCAAATCGGCGATTTCATTCAGCGTGATGTATTGCTTGGTTTCCGTATTGTACAATTTTCGGTTTGGGTAACGTTTGATAACGGGCATTGTGACCTTCCTTACACAGGGATGGAATGTTGCATACCGTTATTGTACTTGAAAATTCCCGCCGCTTAAAGCCTTCCGGGGAGGGTACCGTACCCTCCCCGGACACAACAATGAGCCACACGGTATGACAATCAGGCAGCCGAACCGTTTTCTTTCTTCAGTTCCTCGACACGGGCGGTCAGGGCTGCGATTTTTTCGCTCAATGCCTGAATATCGCTCTTGGTGGGGATGTTCATGCGGCTGAGGATGTCTTCCAGGCGTTTCTCGACCTGAGTTTCGGTCTTTTTGGTGGTTTCCTTGCGCTTCTTGGCCACTTCGTCCATCAATTTGCGGGCGTCCTTTTCAGCCAGTTCACCGCGCTCTACCAGTTTGTTGACGAAATTTTCGGCTTCGTCCTGTGCCAGGGCAACCGCACCGATGCCTGCCATGAGCACCTTGCGGGCTGCTTCATACAGCGGGCTACGTTCTTCTTCTTTGGGGGTAACTTTTTTCTTGGGCATTTCGACCTCCGGGCTTGTGGGGTGGATTTGTACGGGTTATGACGCATTGCGTTACGTCCTGAGTATAACACACCGCGTCATGAGAGTCAAGCCCTTTTTCCTGGAGTCAGCAATTCCAACGCAGATGACGCAGATGACGCAAAAGGTAACAACTCAGCCACCCACCGGCTAGCGCCAGGCAGTCGGGTTTACCCGACTTTGGTGTCCTCAGCCGGGGAATTGATTCCCCGGCTGGTGGGCTGAGCAGTTGCCGCAAAAGAAGAAAAAATCCGCTCAATCTGCGGATACTACGCGGCAAATGTAGATATTTCTTTCCAGCGAGGCTGGAAAATCATCCCCCGCCAGGGCCTGCAGGACAAGGCTCAGCCTTGCCCTGCCTGTCGGAAGCACGAAAACGTTGTTGGTAAATCGCGGTATGGCCTGGCACAACGGAACGCAGATACCGAGATTCTCGCAGATACGGCCAGCGAAGCGGCGAAAACCAACACAACCAGCGGATATCAGCGGCATCAGCGTTCTACTGACCAACATATCTTTAGTGCTCCCTGCCTCTCTCTTTTCGCCAGAAGTGCATCCCGCGTGATAAAATCTGCCCGGAGGAAACGCGCCATGGTACAACTGCCCATCTTTCCACTCCACGCCGTAGTTTTTCCTGGCCAGTCGCTGCGTTTGCATATTTTCGAGCCGCGCTACCGACGCCTGATACAGGATTGCATTACGCAGGATAGCCCCTTTGGTATTGCACTCATCCGTTCTGGCCTTGAAGCCGGCGGACCACTGCCGGAAGCCTACCGTATTGGGTGTATCGTAGAATTTGTGCGCGCCGAACCCCTGCCTTATGGACGCTACCAGGTGTATTGCCGGGGACGGGAACGCTATCAGATGCTGGATTGGCTGGATATCAAGCGCCCCTACCTGGTCGCCGATGTCTTGCCCTGGCCCGTGGAGGGGGAGCCTGACGATGGACAGGAACACACCCTGCGGGAACTGCTGGCAACGTACCTGCAATTGCTTCCTCTGGGGTACGAACCACCCATCCAGGCGCACACAACCCCGCTGCGCGACCTCGCTTTCCAGGCTGCAGCCAACCTTTCCATTCCCCTCTTTCAGAAACAGCAGTTGCTCGAAGCACCAGACCTCTCCACGCTGATTGAAATGTTGCTTATGCACTATCGCAAGGAAATCAGCCTGTTGAACCTCATGCGGGTTGCGGAAAAGAACCTGCCCCCATCTGAAGAAGACCATCCCCTGCGTTTTTCCCAAAACTGATATTTTGCTGCCATGTCTTCCCTCACCAAACTCATCAACGCCATCCGCTTTGTGGGATTGTGGCCGACCGTGCGCACGGTGCAGTACGCCCTGCAGCGCGACCGCATCGAATCGCGCCCTGTACCGCCCGCGGAGGGGGATTTCCGCGCCCCCCAGCCGGCCTCCGCCTGCCGCCAAACCGCCGAGGGACAGTACACCCTCACCTTTGGCGGGCGTACCCTGGAAATCACCTTCCTGACCGCCGACATGCTGCGCCTCACCTGGCGTCCCGGCCTGCTGCCGCAGCCCTACGCCCTCGCCAAAACCGAATGGCCGCCCGTGCCCATCGAAATGCAGGCCGAACAGGATGCCTGGCGGTTTCACACCGCCGCCCTGGAACTCACCGTCCACCGTGATGGGAGCCTCGACCTGCGCACCCCCGAAGGCGCGCTTCTGCGGCGGGAACTTCCGCCCGCCTTCGCCGGCGAATACGTGCGTCACGCCGCCGTCCTGCGCCCCGAAGAGCGCATCTACGGCCTGGGGGAAAGCCCCCTGCCCCTGACACGCAACGCCCCCGGACGGCGCATCCGCCTGTGGAACCTCGACCCCGGCGGCAGTTACGGCCCCGACCACCCCGAAATCTATCTCAACATCCCCCTCTACCTGGGGCTACACCGCGCCGGCGCGTATCTGGCCTTCTACGAAAACGCCTTCGAGGGCAAAATCGCCTTCGACGAAACCGGCGTGCAGGCGACCTTCAGCGGCGGAGCGCTGCGCTACTACCTGATTGCCGCTTCCCCGCCCGAAATCCTGGCGCGCTACACCGAACTCACCGGGCGTCCGCCGCTCCCGCCGCGCTGGGCGCTGGGCTACCACCAGTCCCGCTGGGGCTACAAAACCGAAGCCGATATCCGCGAAGTCGCCGAGGGTTTTCGGGAGCACGACATCCCCATCAGCGCCATCCACATGGATATCGACTACATGGACGGCTACCGTGTCTTCACCGTCCACCCACGGCGCTTTCCCGACCTGCCCGCCCTGGCGCGTGACATGCAGGCGCAGGGCATCCACCTGGTGACCATCCTCGACCCCGGCGTCAAAGCCGACCCGCAGTACAGCGTCTACCGCAGCGGGCTGGAGGAGGGCGTTTTCTGCACCCAGCCGGATGGCCGCCCCCATCGGGCGCTCGTCTGGCCGGGCTGGTGCGCCTTTCCGGATTTCACCAGCCCCAAAACGCGCCGCTGGTGGGGCAGTTTCTACCCCCGCCTGCTCGACCAGGGCATCCGCGGCTTCTGGCACGACATGAACGAACCGGCCGCCTTCGCCGCGTGGGGCGAACCCACTCTGCCGCGCAGTCTGCGCCATGATTTCGATGGACGCGGCGGCACACACCGCGAAGCCCACAACCTGTACGCCCTGCTGATGAACCGCGCCGGCTACGAAGCCCAGCGCCTGCACCGCCCGGAAGCGCGCCCCTGGCAACTCACCCGTTCTGGCTGGGCGGGCGTGCAGCGCTACGCCTGGCACTGGACGGGCGACGTAGAGAGTTCCTGGGCGGTACTGCGGCGCACCATCGCCATCCTGCTCAACCTCAGCCTGTCGGGCATCTACTACTCCGGCTCCGATATCGGCGGCTTCAGCGGCCACCCCGACCCCGAACTGTACCTGCGCTGGTTCCAGATGGCCGCCTTCACCCCCTTCTTCCGCCTGCACTCCGCCACCGGCCTGCCGCCCCGCGAACCCTGGCGCTTCGATTCCGCCACCCGCGAGGCCGTGCGCGCCGTCATCCGCCTGCGCTACCGCCTGCTGCCCTACTGGTACACCCTGGCCTGGCAGGCCGCCGAAGAAGGCGCGCCCCTGCTGCGTCCCCTGTGGTGGGGAGCGGAGGACAACCCCGACCTGTGGACGGTGGATGACGCCTTTCGGCTGGGCGATGCCCTGCTGGTTGCCCCGATTACAGAGAAGGACGCGCGCGCCCGCAGTGTGCTCCTGCCCCCTGGCGGCTGGTACGACTTTTGGGAGGGTACCGTTTACCCCAGCCCCGGCCCCGAAGAAATTCCCGCCCCCCTGGAGCGCATCCCGCTCTTCGTGCGCGCCGGCAGCGCCCTGCCCCTGCACCCCGAAGGCGACCCCGCCGCCCTGGAAGTGCGCCTGTACGCGCCCCTGCCCGGCGATGAGCAACCGCACACCACTCGCCTGTACCTGGATGCCGGCGACGGCTACGGCGATTTTCGTTTGGAAACCTTCACCCTGCAGCGCCGCGGAGAGACCGTCCACCTGCGGCGCACCGCCAGCGGCGACTACCCCGCCCCGGAAATCACCTTCCGCCTGGTGGGAAATGGACGGCTGGAGATGGACGACGGATGACGGACGACAGACGACGGATGACGGACAACGGACAACGGACCACTGACCACGGAGAACACTTCCCAATGCAACCCAATCCCTGGATTATCGCTGCACGACCCAAGACCCTGCCTGCGGCGGCCGCACCCGTCATTGTGGGCGGTGCGGTAGCCGCCGCACAGGGCGGATTCCACTTCCTGCCCTGGCTGGCCGCCCTGTTGGGCGCGCTCTTCCTGCAAATCGGCGCCAACTTCGCCAACGATGCCTTCGACTACCAGAAAGGCGCGGATACCGAAGAGCGCCTTGGCCCGACGCGCGTCACCCAAAGCGGATTACTCACCCCGCGCCAGGTTTTCACCGGCATGTGGGTGGTCTTTGGACTGGCTGCCCTGTGCGGCCTGTACCTGATTTTCGTCGGCGGCTGGCCGGTGCTTGCCATCGGGGTGGCCTCCATCCTCTCGGCCATCGCCTACACCGGCGGCCCGTACCCGCTGGGCTATCACGGCCTGGGCGATTTGTTCGTCTTCCTGTTCTTCGGGCTGGCGGCAGTATGCGGCACGGTGTACGTGCAACTGCACGCCGTCCCTGCCCTGGCCTGGTGGGCGGCCCTGCCGATGGGCTTCATCATCACCGCCATTTTGGTGGTCAACAACCTGCGGGATATCGAAACCGACCGCAAGGCCGGTAAGCATACCCTGGCCGTGCGCCTGGGCGCCGGCGGCGCCAAAGCCGAATACGCCCTGCTGCTGGCAGGCAGTTACGCGGTGCCGCTGGTGGTGTGGCTGCTGGGGCTGGCCTCCCCCTGGGGGCTGCTGGCCTGGCTCTCGCTGCCCAAAGCCTGGGGCTTGTGGAAAACCGTCTCCACGCAAACCGGGCGGGTGCTCAATCAGGCATTGGCCGGCACGGGACAACTGGCACTGCTCTTCGCCATCCTGTTTGCCGTGGGGATGCTGTTGTAGCGCAAAGTCTCGTTAACCTGCAGAGGGGCAGCCGTTAGCCTTTGGCTGCCCCTCTGTTTTTTGTGTCGTAGGGCTGTTTTACGGTTTGATGCCCCAGTGTATCGCCATCGTGCCAAACATACGGCGATGAAACCCTACCTGTTGGAAACCGGCCTGACGCAGGTGCTCCGCCAGGTCTTCTGCAGTCAAAAACGCGGCGGTGGAATCTGGCAGGTAAGTGTAGGCATCGGCCTCTCCCGTGAGTACACGCCCAACGAGCGGGATGACCGTGTGCATGTGGAAGTTGATGAAGGGGCTGAGCAGGTTTCTGGGCGGTTTTGTGGTATCCAGCGCCACCAGACGGCCGCCAGGGCGCAATACACGGTACTGCTCTGCCAGAGCGCGCGGCAAGTCCACTACGTTACGCAGCAGGTAACCCGAAACTACCACATCGAAGGAGGCATCGGGGAAGGGCAGATTGAGGGCATCCGCGCTGCTCCAGGCGGAGGGACTGCCGTAACGGGCGCGCCCCACGCGCATCATTTCCAGCGTGTAATCGGCGGCCAGCGGGCGGCAGGCGGGCTGCTGGCGCAGCGCCTCGCGCGCCAGGTCGCCAGTGCCAGCGCCCAGGTCAAGCAAGGCATCACCGGGCTTCAGGGCTGCCCGGCGAATGACCTCGCGCCGCCAGGAAATATCCTGGCCAAAGGTCATCACCCGGTTCATCAGGTCATACCGCCCGGCAATGCGGGTAAACATGTCTTGTACGTATTTTTGGCGTTCTTGGGGGGAGAGATTCATTTCTGGTATGCAACCTTCCTGTTCACACATCCATGGCCTCGACCGATGCCCCAGCAGGCAGAGACGTCACACCCGCGGGGACGATGAGCAGCACCTGGGCCTGTGTCATTCCGTACAGATTGCCCGAACCCTGATGCCCGGCCAGATACGCGATTTGTCTGTTGCCTTCTTCGCGCAGCACCGCCCGCAGAAAGGACTGACGGCCATCAGAGCGCACCGGTTCACCCAGGGTAACGCGGCGGGTGGAAAGGCGAGGGGACAGCCCCAGCATGCGGCGCACAACCATGCGCAGGAAGACGTTGGCACTCACGAATGCCGATACCGGATTGCCGGGCAGCCCCAGGAAAGGCACCCCGCGGTACGTCCCAAAGGTGAGCGGCTTCCCCGGACGCATGTTGACGCGCCAGAAGTTCAGCGCGCCCTGCTCTTCGATGGCTACTCGCAGGAAATCATACGCGCCCATGCTCACCCCGGCGGAGGAAACCAGTAAATCCGCACCAGAATCGACAGCACGCTGGAGGGCATCCTGGGCGGCTTCCAGTTTGTCGGGGATGCGCCCCATCCATAAGGGTTCTGCGCCGAAGCGGCGGAGGAGGGCCTGTAAACTGTAGGTGTTGGCATCGTAAATTTTGCCTGGTGCGATGGGCGCGCCGGGGGGCAGCAGTTCATCCCCACTGCTTATCAGGGCGATGCGGGGTTTTCGCCGTACCGGGATATGCGCCATCCCCAGCATGGCCAGAAAGCCCACATCCTGTGGGCGCAGGCGGCGGGGGGTGAGGACGACTTCCCCGGTGTGCACGTCCTCCCCTGCAGGACGCACGTAGGCACCGCGCTCCACTGCCCGGAAAACCTGCACCTGTGGCGGCAGAGGGTCATTGCCACGCGGTTTGCGTCCCTGGTCGGTATCCTCCACTGGGACAACGGTATCAGCCCCTGTGGGCATTGGCGCGCCGGTCATGATGCGCGCCGCCTGTCCAGGCTGCACGGTGACCGCGGGGGCGCTGCCGGCAGGGATATCGGCGATTACCTGCAGGGTGACGGGGGTTTCCGGGGAGGCGGCAGCCACATCCGCGGCGCGTATGGCAAAGCCGTCCATGCTGGAATTGTCAAAAGGGGGCAGGTTGAGCGGGGCGCGGATTTCCTCCCCCAGGACGCGTCCATCCGCGTTCTCCAGGGGGATTTCTTCGATTTCCACAGGTGAGAAATGCTGCAGAATGCGTTCGAGGGCCTCATCTAC
>DAOTWV010000026.1:0-7729 GCA_034435695.1 Anaerolineales bacterium
GACTAAAAGACCAAAAGACTAAACGACCAGGAGCCTGTATGACCCAACGCAAACTCGCCGTTGTTGCCATCGGAGGCAACTCCCTCATCAAAGACAAAAAACACGTCACCGTTGAAGACCAATACCAGGCCGCCAAAGAGACCTGCACCCACCTGGCCGATATGATTGCCGAAGGCTGGGAGGTGGCTATCGGACATGGTAACGGGCCGCAGGTTGGCTTCATCCTGCGACGCTCGGAAATCGCCGCCAAAGCGGAAGGCATGCACGAAGTACCGCTAGACGCCTGTGTGGCTGATACGCAGGGTGCGATTGGCTATGCCCTGCAGCAAAACCTGCAAAACATCCTCTACCAGCGCGGCATCAAGAAAAAAGTAGTCACCGTCATCACCCAGGTGCTGGTGGACAAAGCCGACCCGGCCTTCCAAAACCCAACCAAACCGATTGGCGGCTTCATGGAGCGGGACGAGGCGCTGCGTCGTCAGCGGGAACAGGGCTGGCATGTGGTCGAAGACGCCGGGCGCGGCTGGCGGCGGGTCGTCCCCTCGCCGATGCCCAAAGAAGTGGTCGAACTGGAAACCGTCGAAACCCTGCTTGAGCGCGGTATCGTCACCATCACGGTGGGCGGGGGCGGCATCCCCGTGATTGACCCCGGCGACGGAAACTACCGCGGTGTGGCCGCCGTGATTGACAAAGACCGCGCCTCGGCCTTGCTGGCTATTTCGCTCCAGGCCGACCTGTTCCTGATTTCCACCGCGGTAGAAAAAGTGGCGCTCAACTTTGGTAAGCCAGAGCAGCAATGGCTCGACCGCATGACTGTATCCGAGGCCAAAGCCTATCTGGCGGAAGGTACGCACTTTGCCAAAGGCTCGATGGCGCCGAAAATCGAAGCCATCATTCAGTATCTCGAAGCCGGCGGCAAGCAGGCCATCATCACCAACCCGGAAAACATCAGCCGTGCCCTGCGCGGCGAAACCGGCACGTTGATTGTGCCGGACGCGGCCTGAAAGAGGATATTTTGCCCTCCCCCTAATCGGGCGCTCAATGGTATCCTATGGGGCAGGGCGTCGAACCCGGCGTCTCCTGCCCCCGGGCTGTGCAGTGCGGCGGCCCCCAGCCTGCCGGCCCTGGTTTCTGCCGTTTTTTACTCTGAGGAGGAGTACTATGAAAATCCAGAAACGCTGGTTGCTTCTCAGCCTGTTGTTGGTCGTTGCGCTGGCGCTTTCGGCCTGTGGCGGCAAAACGTCGCAGCCCACAGAGAAAGCCCAGCCTACGCCCGAAGAAGTCGGCGGCTTTCAAATCCCCGCCATCGAAGAGGGCAAATTCAACGTTGCCATGGTGTTGATTGGCCCGCACGATGACGGCGGTTGGTCCCAGGCGCACTACGAAGGGCTGCTCTACGTCGAGCAAAACGTGCCTAACGTGCATGTGGCCTACATCGAGAACGTGCCCGAGGGCGCAGATGCCGAACAAATCTTCCGCAGCCTCTCTCGCAAAGGCTTCAACCTGATTTTCGGCACCTCCTTTGGGTACATGGACCCGATGGAAACGGTTGCCAACGAGTTCCCGGATGTCACCTACATCCACCTGACCGGCTTCAAGGCCAACGAAACCAACTTCGGCAACCTGATGGGCGCCATGGAAGACATGAAATACCTGGCCGGGATGCTGGCCGGGGCGCGCGCCAAGATGGACGGCAACCCCAAACTGGGCTACATGGCAACCTTCCCCATCCCCGAAGAAATTCGCCTGGGGAACGCCATTGCCCTGGGGATGAAGAAAACCTGCCCCGAATGCACCATGGACGTGCGCTGGATTAACACCTGGCATGACCCGGTAGTGGAGAAAGAAGCCGCGGCTTCGCTCTTCGATGCCGGCGCGCAGGTAGTCTTCACCGGCGCGGACACCCCCGCCGTGGCCGATGTAGCCCAGGAGAAAGGCAAATGGGGCGTCACCTATGACTGGTCTGGTTCCTGCAAGGTGGAACGCTGCCTGACCGCTCCCTACTGGAACTGGGGGCCGGTGTATGCCGACATCACCAAAGGCGTGATTGATGGCACCTACAAACCCGGCTGGCACTACTTCGATGCCGATACCGGCGGCCTGGGTTTGTACGGCTTCATGGAAGGCCAGGAAATGACCCCTGGGGTGAAGGAACTGCCCCCAGAAGTCATCCAGATGGTGCAGGATACCCTCGACAAGATGCTCAAGGGTGAATTCACCCGCTTCGATGTGTTCTCCGGGCCGATTTACGATAACCAGGGCAACTTGATTGTCCCCGAAGGCCAGCACCTCGAACAGGCCGACCTTGACCAGTTCCCTGAATTTGGCCTGGGCTGCACCTACTGCATGAAGTGGTGGGCCGACGGCATCACGGCCGAACTGCCGGATACCGGTAACTAACCCAATCGTTTACACAGAGCCGGGAACGGGGCCGCCCGGCTCTCCCGCTTTCCCCCCACCGTTCCGCATTCTGCATTCCGCATTCTGCATTCTCCATTCCGCATTCTCCATTCTCCATTCTCCATTCTCCATTCTCCACTCTCCCTTCCTATGCCAGACACAGACGCTTCCTCATCCTCCCTTGTGGTTGAAATGCGCGGCATTGTCAAGCGCTTTCCCGGCGTGCTGGCAAACGACCACGTAGATTTCACGTTGCAGCGCGGTGAAATTCATGCCTTGCTGGGTGAAAACGGCGCCGGAAAGAGCACTCTGATGAACGTGCTTTCCGGCCTGTACCGCGCCGACGAAGGGGAAATCTACGTCAATGGTCAGCGCGAGGATTTTCACTCGCCGCGCGATGCCATCCGCGCCGGAATCGGCATGGTGCACCAGCATTTCATGCTCGTGCCCTCCCTGACGGTAACCGAGAACATCCTGCTGGGGTTGAGCGAACCCCGCTTTCGCCTGCAACTCACCACCTACCACCAGAAAGTGGCCGACCTGGCGGCGCAATTTGGCCTGCACGTGGACCCGCGCGCCAAAGTGTGGCAACTTTCGGTTGGCGAGCAGCAGCGCGTCGAAATCCTCAAGATGCTGTACCGCGGTGCACAGGTGCTCATCATGGACGAACCCACCGCCGTGCTGGCCCCGCAGGAAATCGAAGGCTTGTTCGATACCCTGCGCAGCATGACCCGGCAGGGCAAATCCATCATTTTCATCAGCCACAAATTGCAGGAAGTGACCGCCATCGCCGACCGGGTGACCGTGCTGAGCAAGGGGCGCATCACCGCCGCCGGCCAGCCGATGGAAGGGTTGACACGCCGAGACCTGGCGCGCCTGATGGTCGGGCGCGAGGTGGTCTTCAGCCTGGAGAAGAAGCCGCAAACGCCGGGAAAGGTCGTGCTGTCGGTGGAAGACCTGCACGCCGAAAACGATAAGGGATTGCCCGCCTTGCAGGGCGTCTCGCTGACGGTGCGCGCTGGCGAAATCGTCGGGCTGGCAGGCGTGGCCGGCAACGGGCAGCGCGAACTGGCGCAGGTCATCGGCGGGCTGCGCAACCCCACGAAGGGGCGAGTCACCCTGGAGGGTACCGAAATCACCCGCAAACCGGTACGGGTGGGAATCGAACTGGGGGTGGGCTACATCCCCGCAGACCGTACCCATGTGGGCAGCGCGCCCAATCTGAGCGTCACCGATAACATCATCATGAAGAAATACCGCCGTGCGCCGGTAGCGCGCGGCTGGAGCGTGGACATGAACGCCGCCACCCGTCTGGCGCGTGAACTCAAGGAAGCCTACGACATCGTCGTGCCCAGCGTGGAAACTCCGGCGCGCCTGCTTTCGGGCGGCAACTTACAGCGCGTCATCCTGGCGCGGGAGATTTCCAACAACCCCGAATTTTTGCTGGCCGTCCAGCCCACCCGCGGCCTGGATGTGGGCGCCATCGAGGGGGTGCAGCGGCTGCTGCTGGCACAGCGCGAGGCCGGCGCGGCCATCCTGCTGATTTCCGAAGAACTGGAAGAACTGCTCTCGCTCAGCGACCGCATTTACGTCATTTACGAGGGGCGCATCATGGGTGAGGTGCAAGATGGCGATGTGGAGCAAATCGGCCTGATGATGACCGGAACCCCCCTGCACGAAATCCAAGGAGAGATGCACCATGGCTGATTTCGGCGCTTTACGCATCAAAGTGGAACCCCGCCTGGATACGCCGCCGGCCTGGTACCCCTGGCTGGTCTCGCTGCTGGCGATTGTGGTGGCGCTTTTCCTGGGCGGCATCGTGATTGCGCTGGTGGGCGGCGACCCGCTGCGCTCGTATGCGCACATCGGCAAGGCCGCCTTTGGCAGTTGGGGCGTGTTTTCGGATACGATGGTCAAGGCCATTCCGCTGATTCTGGTCGGGCTGGCCTGTACGGTGGCCTTCCGCATGAAGTTGTGGAATATCGGCGCGGAGGGGCAGTTCTTCCTGGGCGCATTTGGCGCCAGCGCCGTGGTGTTGACCGGCATCCTGCCGGAGGACGCCTCTCGCTGGGTGTACATCCCCCTGATGATACTCGCCGGGGTGGCCGCCGGGGCGTTGTGGGGCTTCATCCCCGGCTTCCTCAAGGCAAAGTACAACGTCAACGAAATCATCTCGACGCTGATGCTCAACTACATCGCCATTGCATGGAATAACTTCTTCATCTTCGGGGTGTGGAGCGAGGGCGGTTTTCAGATGAGCAAGACCTTTCCGCACAACGCCTGGCTGCCGCGTCTGGCCGATTACGCCCGCCAGTTCCCGGCGCTGCGCGGCCTGACCACCCATCTGGGGCTGCTCTTTGGGCTGCTGGCCGCCGTTCTGGTGTGGTACATCCTGTACCGCAGCCGCTGGGGGTACGAAATCCGGCTGATTGGCGATAACCCCCAGGCGGCTCGTTACGCCGGGGTGAACATTCGCCGCAACACCGTGCTGGTGATGATGTTCTCCGGGGCGCTGGCCGGCCTGGCTGGGATGTCCGAAATCAGCGGGGTGGTACACCGCCTGCAAGGGGCGATTTCTCCGGGCTACGGCTTTACCGGCATCATCATCGCCTGGCTGGCGAAACTGAACCCCTTTGCCGTCGTGCTGGTTTCCGTGTTGTTTGGGGCGCTCATCCTGGCCGGGCGTGAAATCCAGCCCTCCGGCATTCCGAAGATGATTCAGGGCATCATCCTGGTGTGCCTGATTGCCAGCGATTTCCTGCTGCGCTACCGCATCCGCATTACCCGCATCACCACACAGGAGGCCTGAACGATGGACTGGATTACCATTTTGCAGGCAGGCGTCGCCAGCGGAACGGTGCTGTTATTTGCCACCCTGGGCGAAATTTTTGCCGAGCGCTCCGGGGTGCTCAACCTGGGTGTGGAAGGCATGATGCTGATGGGCGCCATGAGCGCCTTCAGCGTGGCGATTGCCACCGGCAACCCCTGGCTGGGGGTGCTGGTAGCCGTGCTGGCCGCCGGGCTGTTGAGCCAGATTCACGCCTTCATCACCATCACCCTGCAGGCAGACCAGGTGGTCAGTGGACTGGCGCTCACCTTCCTGGGCACCGGCCTCAGCCTGGTGTTGGGCGAGGGCCTGAGCAAGGCCGGGACGGTATCCCTGCTGCCGGCCTTCTCCATCCCGCTGCTGTCCAAAATTCCGCTTTTGGGGCCGGTTTTCTTCACCGACCAGAACGTGATGGTTTACCTGGGCTACCTGCTCACGCCCCTGGCGTGGTACTACCTCAACCACACGCGCCCCGGCATGCACCTGCGCGCCGTGGGCGAACATCCTGCCGCGGCCGATACGCTGGGCATCAACGTGTACCGTCTGCGCTACTTTTACGTCTTCGTGGGCGGCATGTTGGCCGGGTTGGCCGGCGCCACCATCAGCCTGGCGATTTCCCCCGGCTGGTTCAGCGAACTGACCACCGCCGGGCAGGGCTGGATTGCCGTCGGCCTGGTGATTTTCGCTCAGTGGGACCCGCTGCGCGGTGCGGCCGGTTCGTACATCTTCGGCGCGCTGCGCCGTCTGATTCTCGATATCCAGGGGCCGACCACCCTGCTGGGGCTGCGCAACCCCTTCTACTACAACCCGTACTGGGGCTTCTTCCTGCAAATGCTGCCCTACGCCTTCACCGTAGTCGTGCTGGTGCTCGGCTCGCGTGAGGCGGTGCGCAAACGCCTGGGCGCGCCGGCTGCCCTGGGCGTGCCCTACATCCGCGGCGAACGCGGTTTGTGAGGCTGGTCATGCAAAAATTCCTCGGTTATCGCTGCTCTCTGTGCGGAGCGGAATACGCCCCCGACGAGGTGACCTACACCTGCCCTGCCGATGGCGGCAACCTGGACGTGGTGCTGGATTACGCCGTCCTGAAGCGGCGCGGTGTGGCCGACCTGCTGCGGGCGGATGACCGCTCCCTGTGGCGCTACCTGCCCCTGCTGCCCGTCGGCGACCCCGGCGGGGAGGGGACTCCCTTACGGCGGGCCGGCGGAACCCCGATGTACGCGCCCCCCGCGCTGGCGCGCTCCCTGGGGCTGCGGCAGGTATGGCTCAAGGACGAGAGTCCCAACCCCACCGCGTCCTTCAAAGACCGCGCCTCCGCAGTGGTGGTGGCGCGGGCGCGGGAAATCGGCGCACAGGTGGTGGTGACCGCTTCCACCGGCAACGCCGGCGCAGCCCTGGCAGGAATGGCCGCCGCCGTGGGGCATCGGGCGGTCATCTTTGCGCCCAAAAGCGCCCCGCCTGCCAAAATCGCCCAGTTACGCGTCTTCGGCGCACAGGTGCTCCTCGTGGACGGCAATTACGATGCGGCCTTCGACCTCTCCATCCAGGCCGCCGAAGCCTTTGGCTGGTACTGCCGCAACACCGGTTACAATCCCTTCACCGCCGAGGGCAAGAAAACCGCCGCCTTCGAGATTTGGGAGCAAGTGTCAGCGGTCAGCGGTCAGCCGTCAGCGGTCAGTGAACGCCTGGCGGTTTTCGTGTCGGTTGGCGATGGCAACATCATCTCCGGTATCCATAAAGGCTTCAAGGACTTGCTGGAACTCGGCCTGATTGAGAGCGTGCCGCGCATTTTTGGCGTACAATCGGAAAATTCGGCGGCGGTTGCGCATGCCTTTGCCGCCGGCACCGAAGACATCCAGCCCGTGCAGGCCACCACCCTGGCGGACAGCATCTCCGTAGACCTGCCGCGGGACGGCGTGCGGGCGGTGCGGGCGGCGCGGCAAACCGGCGGCGCGTACCTGACCGTCAGCGACGAAGCCATCCTGGCAGCCATTCCCGCGCTGGGGCGGGCGGGCATCTTTGCCGAGCCAGCCGGCGCGGCGGCCTGGGCCGGCCTGTGCAAGGCCGTGGACGAGGGGCTGATAACCCCTGATGACCCGGTCGTGGTGCTCAACACTGGCAGCGGCCTGAAAGACGTCCAATCGGCCATGCGCGCCGCAGGCGAAGCCCCCGTCATCGCCCCGACGCTGGACGCGGTGAAGCGGTATGTGGATATGGACGACGGACGATAGACGATAGACCGTACGACGTACGATGTACCACGTACAACGTACCCCGTACCCCGTACTCCGTACCCTGTACGACGTACTCCGTACCCTGTACCCGCCTCACCCGACTAAAAGACTACCCGACCAAACGACTAACAGACCAAGCGACTACCCGACCAAAAGACTAACAGACCAAGCGACTAACAGACTAAATATCTATCCGAAAAATATTTGTGCGGTGTCATTGCGAGCCCCGAAGGGGCGAAGCAATCCCCCTCAGACCGCCAGGAGACTGCTT
>DAOTWV010000027.1:0-13869 GCA_034435695.1 Anaerolineales bacterium
GCACCGGAATGGGGGATAATAAATGTACCATTTTTGGGTTAGTTTAGAGTATTTTCATCAACAGAGGAGGCAAGATATGCCACCAGTCAAAGGCTGGATTGAAGTAGATGAAATGCATTGTAAAGGATGCGGATTGTGCGTTGCTGCCTGTCCACAAGACGTGATGCACCTCGACCCGGCGCGCCTGACCTCCAAGGGGTATCATCCCGCGGCGCTCAAGGGTGAAGGGTGCACTGGTTGCGGCGTGTGTGCCGTGGTTTGTCCCGATGCCGCATTGACAGTGTATCGGCAGATTCAAACCCGGCGTCAACGGATGGCAGCAGTAGCCGCGTGAGAGGTGTGTTATGGCACGAGAATTGCTAAAAGGGAACATTGCTATTGCAGAGGCAGCCATCCGCGCTGGGCTGGAAGCCTATTTCGGCTATCCCATCACGCCCCAAACCGAATTGCTGGAATGGATGTCCAAACGCATGCCGGAGTTGGGGCGCACGTTTTTGCAGGCCGAGAGTGAAGTGGCGGCCATCAACATGGTGTACGGTGCGGCCTGCACCGGTGCGCGTGTGATGACTTCTTCCTCCAGCCCCGGTGTAAGTCTGATGATGGAAGGTCTCTCGTATATCGCCGGTACCGAGGTCCCCATGGTTCTGGTAGATGTGATGCGCGGCGGCCCTGGTCTGGGGAATATCGCTCCCTCACAGGGCGATTACTACCAGATGGTGCATGGCGGCGGACATGGAGATTATTACCCGATTGCCCTGGCTCCGGCCAGCGTCCAGGAAGCCATTGACCTGACGGTGCTTTCCTTCGACCTGGCGGAAAAATACCGCTCCCTGGTCTTCGTTTTGGCCGATGGCAGTATCGGCCAGATGATGGAACCGGCCGAACTCCCCGAAATGCGCCCTGTAAAGAAGGAATACCCGGCCTGGGCGACGCGTGGGGCACGTGGCAGAGAGCGCAATGTGCTGACCTCCATCTATCTCAAAGCCGAAGACGAGGAAGAGACCAACCTGCGCCTGCTGCGCCGCTGGAAGGAAATCGAAGCCAACGAGGTGCGGTACAAAGAATACTACCTGGATGATGCCGATATCGTCGTGGTAGGCTTCGGCACGGCTGGACGCGTGGCGCTCTCAGCCGTACGCGCCGCACGCGCCCGCGGCATTCGGGTTGGGCTATTGCGGCCAGTCACCTTGCGTCCCTTCCCCACCAAACAAATTGCGGAACTGGCAAACACGGCCCAATCCTTCCTGGTTGTGGAAATGAACGGCGGGCAGATGCTTGAAGATGTCCGCCTGGCGGTGGGCGGCAAAGCCCCGGTGGACTTTTACGGTCGCATGGGGGGCGTCGTACCTCTGCCCGATGAAATCGAGCAGGAAATCGAACGTGTAGCCCGTTCCCCGTTGGCCTTGCAGGCCGACCCGCGGGCCGAGTGGATGCAGCGCCTGGCGCAGGCCAGAAACTGAGGGAGGCTGGACATGACAGACATGCAACAACAAGTCGTCTATCGTCGTCCGCTTGGACTGACGGATACCCCTACCCATTACTGCCCTGGATGTACGCATGGGGTCGCACACCGGCTTGTAGCCGAAGTGCTCGAAGACATGGGTGTACTGGAAGATACCATCGGGGTGGCCTCGGTTGGCTGCTCCGTGTTCGCATACAATTACTTCGATTGTGATTTCGTGGAAGCCGCACATGGACGTGCCCCAGCGATGGCCACCGGCATCAAGCGCGTGCTGCCCGACCGCATCGTGTTCACCTACCAGGGCGATGGCGACCTGGCCTCCATCGGTATGGCAGAAATCACCCATGCCGCCGCGCGGGGTGAGAACATCACCGTCATCTTCATCAACAACGCCATCTACGGCATGACCGGCGGACAAATGGCACCCACCACTCTGCCAGGGCAAAAGACCACCTCATCCCCCAACGGGCGCGATGTGGAGCAGATGGGGCACCCCATTCGCATGGCCGAAATTCTGTCCACGCTGGACGGTGCCGGGTACGTGGTGCGCCGCAGTTTGCACAACCCCGCCAACATCCGCAAGGCCAAAAAAGCCATCCGCACCGCGTTCGAGGTGCAGCGCAACGGCCTGGGCTTTTCGCTGGTGGAATTGCTGTCCACCTGCCCCACCAACTGGGGCATGGACGCCGCCCAGGCGCTCAAGTGGGTGGAAGAAAACATGATACCCGTCTACCCGCTGGGTGATTACAAAGTGCACCCCGCGGTTAAGTCGCTGCGTATTCGCTGAATTTTGGAGGTAGAAACCATGCAAATTGAAACCATCATTGCCGGTTTTGGCGGGCAAGGCGTGCTTTTTGCCGGGCAGGTACTGGCCTACGCGGCCATGGACGCCGACAAGCACGTCACCTGGATCCCCTCCTATGGCCCGGAAATGCGCGGCGGTACTGCCAACTGTACGGTGATTGTGGCGGACGAGGAAATCGGCTCGCCGTTGGTGCGCAACCCACAGGCCGTGCTGGCCTTCAACCTGCCCTCCCTGGACAAATACGAACCCCTCGTGCGTTCAGGTGGAGTGCTGATTGCCAACAAATCGCTCATCACCCGCGAAATTGGCCGTGATGACATCACCGTCGTGATGATTCCGGCCAACGAAATCGCCGAGGAAATTGCCGACCGCCGCATGACCAACATGGTGATGCTGGGCGCGTTGCTGGCTGTGCAGCCCGTCTTGCCGCTCGAAAACATCAAACAGGCGCTGCGCGACCACCTGCCAGAACGGCATCAAAAATTCCTTTCGGCCAACTTCGAGGCCCTGGAAGCCGGATATCGCTTTGCCCAGGAAGCCATCACGCAGCCCGGCTGATTCCCCTGTTTTGCTCGAAAAGCCCCGTTTTTAGGCGGGGCTTTTTTGGTTTCTGGCGCGTAACCTTCTGCCAGAATGTGCAACCATTCAGATAGTCTGGCGAAATGCCTGTCATATCCCTGATACACATGAAAAGGAGTACCAAATTTATGGGCAAGAAAATTTTTCTCCTCGTTGCAACAGCCATTGGGGCTGTTATCGCAGGTTTTCTGGTTATCCAACTCATCCCCTATGGGCGCAACCATAGCAATCCCCCTGTACTCAGTGAGCCGCAGTGGCCGGATGCACAGACGCGTGCCCTGGCAAAGCGTGCTTGCTTTGACTGCCACAGCAACGAAACTACCTGGCCGTGGTACAGCAACATTGCCCCCATCTCCTGGATTACCCAACACAACGTCAACGAAGGACGCTCCAAACTCAACTTTTCCGAATGGAACAACGGCGGGCGCGGCGAAGGTGCGCACGAAATGGTTGGTGCGGTGCAGGAAGGTGAAATGCCGCCCTTCGACTACCTCATCATGCACCCCAATGCTCGTTTGAGCGAGGCCGAGCGTCAGCAACTCATTCAGGGGCTATCCCAATTGCGGTAAAATACCCCGGTACGGAGAATTTATCCAGTGAAAGGGAGCGGGACATGTTTCGTATGGGATGGCGGTATGCGCTTTTGGGGATGATTCTGCTCCTTGGGGCCTGCAACCTGCCCCAAAGGGAGTCCGTACCTGCCCCCGCGGCGGCTACCGTATCCCCTTCGGATACGCCGCACCCCACGAAAACGCCGCTCCCCTCGGCGACATCCACATCCACTGTCACTCCTAGCCCTTCGGCGACACCCACCTCCACGCCGACTCCCTCGCCAACCATCACACAGACGCCCACGATTACCCCCACACCGACCTTCGATTTCCCGGATGCCACCGTCAAGATGCAGTCGCACTGCCGCTACGGGCCGGCAAAAGCCTACCTGCACGCCGCCGACCTGTACCCCGGCGACACCGGGCAGGTGTGGGGACGCTCTGCGCGCAGTTCCTGGCTGTACGTGCGTTTCGATAAACTGGAGTACGCCTGCTGGGTAGCCCCCTCGATTGTGGATGTGCAGGGTGACATCAATACCCTCGTCACCCAGGAGCCGCGCCTGCCGGTCTCGGTGCTGTACCCGCCCCCCGCCAATGTGCGCGCCGTGCGCAACGGCAATCAGGTGACTATTTCGTGGGAACGTGTGCCCATGACGGAGGACGATGACCGCGGCTACATGCTGGATATCTACGTCTGCCAGGGTGGCGCGTACATCTGGTGGCCGGTTTCCTTCAAGAATCAGTACACCACGAAATACACCGTCACCGATGAGGCCGGTTGCCCGGCGCCATCCGGCGGCAAACTGGCTGCGGTGGAAAAACACGGCTACACGGATTGGGTAGAAATCCCCTGGCCTGCGCCATAATCTCTACGTGCGCCCACTGCTTACGCAGTAGTTGCGGTGGCGCTCAGGTATGCGACGCGGTTCTTGCCAGAGTCTTTGGCCTGGTAAAGCGCCGCGTCGGCGCGTTTAATGGTTTCCTCGATGGGTTCTCCAGGCAGGCTGGTGGTCACCCCAATACTGACGCTGATGAAAACCTCCCCGGCCTCGCATGGCAAAGTTTCCTTGCGGATGTTCTCATGTAGTCGGTGAGCAATGCGAATGGCGGTTTGCTGTGTAGTACCAGGGAGGATGAGCAGGAATTCATCTCCGCCGTAGCGGCTGACCATATCTCCGTCTCGTACCTGTTCTCGCAGGATGTCCCCGATAATTTGCAGCGCCCGGTCGCCGACATCGTGTCCGCAGGTATCGTTGAGCGTTTTCAGGTTGTCCATATCCAGCATGAAGACGGCGCAAGGCTCCTGCCCGGCACGGAATCGCTTGCGCGTCCACTGGTGCAGGCCGTGGCGGTTGTAGGTGTGGGTTAGGGCATCAGTGATGGCAGATTGTTCAATGGCCGCGTGGTAGAGGGCGTTTTGCAGAGCCGCGGCAGCAGAGAGCGCAAAGTTGGCGATGATTTTCAATCGCTCTGGGGTGAAAGACTCTCCGTTGGCCTGATGGAACGCCAGCAATCCAAAGGTGTGGTGCTGGTTTTGGATGGGCTGCAGAAAAATTTCCCCACGGGGCGTGTGCAGGGTGCGGCTGGGGAGGGGGCCGGCCTCTGGATGTACGCCTTCGCTCAAGTGTAACGGTGGCGCGGCCTCCGCAGGGGGGTAGGCCAGAGGCGTTTCGGGCAGGGAGGCATGCAAGGGGTGCCAGACCACCACCCGGCAGGTGTGGGCCAGGTCAAAGGCGTTTTGCACGATTTTGGGGAGAATGTCCTGGGGGTCTATGCTTTCCAGCAGGGCGTGACTGGCTTGATACAACTGGTTGAATTGTTCCACCTGGGTGAGGAGCAGGGTTTCGTATTGCTTGTGGGAAGTAATATCTCGCAGGGAAACCACACGTCCCATGGGCGTGCCCCGCTGATTGTGGATAGGCAAGCATTGCATGTCACAGGGCAGGGGGCGATGTCCGTTGACGCGCACTGTGATTTCCATGTGCTCGGCCTGTGGGGAGCGGAAGCAGGCTTGCTGCTCCGGCTGGTTACACAGGATTTTCCAGGCTGGTTGGCCGATGATGTCGCTGCGTCGCATCTGCAACAGCGCCTCACCAGCCTTGTTCACATCGATAATGTGTTCCTCGGCATCCAGCAGGAAGATGCCATCTCCCAGATTTTCGGAAACGGTCAACGCCGCCAGGGGGCGCAGGTCGAAGAGGCGCTCCCGCAATACCCCCAGGATGATGAGAATATCGGAAACTGCCAGAGAGATGGGGGTGTAATCCTTGGTAATGGGCAGCAATTTAAGCACATAGGCCAGGTTGGTGACGAATGCCAGCAATACCCCCACCAGAATGAGGCGGGAGGCCCGGCGCGTGGTGTGCAGGCGGGCAAAGTACATGTGTGCCAGCAAGCCCCAGCCGCACAACGTGAGCAGGTAAGAGTAGGCAGTGTGTACCCAGAACCAGCGCCCGTAGGAAAGTACGCGAATGCTTACCAGCCCAAAGTACTCAGGGTATGCTACCTTCATCCAGAGATTGTTGTTGCCCAGCCTGAAAGCCATGAGGATGGTGAGCACTGGCATGATGTACAACAGCGCATACCATTTGTGTATCTTTGTGCGCCAGGATGATTGGGTGTATTCCAGCGCAAATTGGAAAAACGTGACGGGGAAAAGGGCGATGAAGATGTAGGTGATGTGTGAAGCAAACAGTGTCCCTTCTGGTGAGTGTACCAGTAATTCCACGGTGTTACTGACCAGCCAGCCTGCCAGCAGAGCCGTGCTCACCAGCAGATACCACGTACCCGCCATGTGGCGGTGCTGCCACATGAGTGCCACCCATATGCTCAGAATCAATGCCAGGATGGGGGCAAGTACAAGGAAGGCGATGTAGGCAAATTCATTGAGGCTCATAGATTTCTGTGTTACGGTGTATGGAAACAGGTATAATCGCGCTTATGAAAGCCCAAATGCTGAAATGCTTGATGAATATATGGCCTCCTTATCGGGGAGCCGGAATTCGGGTACGTCACATTAGCCCGGATTACCGGGAAGTACTGGTGGAGATGCCGCTGCATTGGTATAACCGCAACTATGTGGGCACGCATTTCGGCGGCAGTTTGAGTGCCATGACCGACCCCTTTTACATGCTGATGTTGATTCACAACCTGGGGCCGGCGTATGTAGTGTGGGATAAAGCGGCCTGTATAGAATTTTTACGCCCTGGCAAGGGAACGGTGCAGGCACATTTTGTGTTGGATGAAGCACAAATAGCAGAAATTCGCGAACTCTGTGCAGATGGTCAACCGCATTTCCCCGAATTCGATGTAGCGGTGGTGAATGAGGCTGGCGAGACGGTAGCGCGCGTCCACAAGACGCTTTATGTGCGTTTGAAAGTCAATCCATCCACCTGACGCGGTCGTGAAAAGATGGCCGGGAAACGGCAGGCGGTTCGAAAGCCGCGTATCCCAGGTAGATAAAGGCAATCAAAGGCTGGTCGGCCTCGAAACCCAAAAAAGTCTTGACGAGAGGGTCTGTGGCAGGCGCACCTGTGCGCCATTTGGCAGCCAGGCCCAATGCGTGGGCTGCGAGCAGCAGATTTTGTACGGCTGCCGCGGCTGCACAAATGTTTTCGGTCAGGTCTTCTTTCGGGCGAGATGGCTTGTCCACGGCGACAGCAATCACTACGGGGGCGCGCAGCGGTTTGGCGCGCTCTTTTTCGTAAGCGGCTTCAGGTAAATCGGGTTGCCGGGCACGCAGCGAGCGGGCAAAAACCTCGCCCAGTTTCTCGCGGGCATGACCGGTCAATACCACGAAACGCCAGGGGCGTACCTTGTAGTGGTTTGGCGCCTGAACTGCCGCTTCCAGCACTTGCTCAATCAGGTCCCTGGGGATGGGGTCGGGCTTGAGTTTGCCGATGGATTGGCGGGTGTAAATAATATCCAGCACGGAGCCTCCATTCATGGTGATGGGAGATGGGTACTATTGTACCCCGCCTTTCTCGTGATGGAAGGTAAAAAATCCGAAAATTGCGAGAGTGAAGAGGGAGAATCGGCAAGGGCTGTATGCCTATAAGTACAACAGCCGCCCGAGAAGGGCGGCTGTTTTTTCATGCTTTGGGTTTGCCAGGGGGATGTCAGGCGGCGTGCTTGAGCGCGGCCTGGGCGGCGGCCAGGCGGGCCACCGGCACGCGGAACGGCGAGCAGGAGACGTAGTTGTTGCCCGCGATGTGGCAGAACTCGATGGATTCGGGGTCGCCGCCGTGTTCGCCGCAGATGCCCACTTCCAGTTCGGGGCGGGTCTTGCGGCCTTCGGTGATAGCCCACTTCATCAGACTGCCCACACCGTCGCGGTCGAGGGTCTGGAAGGGGTTCTTCGGCAGGATGCCCTTTTCCACGTAGGTCAGCAGGAAGGAGCGCTCGGCGTCATCGCGCGAGTAGCCGAAGGTCATCTGGGTGAGGTCGTTGGTGCCAAAGGAGAAGAACTCGGCCACGCTGGCAATCTCGCCGGCGGTGACAGCGGCGCGCGGGATTTCAATCATCGTGCCGAACTTGTAGGAGAAGGAGACGCCTTTCTCTTCCATCACCTGTTTGGCAATCTCTTCCAGGCGCGGCTGGATGGTCTTGAGTTCGTTGATGTGGCCGGTGAGCGGAATCATCACTTCCGGCTTCACGGTAACGCCCTTCAGCGCGGCTTCGGCAGCGCCTTCGAAGATGGCGCGCACCTGCATTTCGACGATTTCGGGCATCACGATGCTCAGGCGGACGCCGCGCAGCCCCATCATCGGGTTGCTTTCGTGCAGGGCGCGCACCTTGTTGAGCAGTTCTTCCTTCTCGGCCAGACCTTCGGTTTCGCCCTTGACGCGCATGGTAATCACTTCTTCCAGCAACTCTTCATCCGAGGGCAGGAACTCGTGCAACGGCGGGTCAATCAGGCGGATGATGACGGGGTAGCCGTCCATGGCCTCGAACAGGCCCTGGAAGTCGGCGCGCTGATGGGGCAGCAACTCGTTCAGGGCAGCGGTGCGTTCTTCGCTGGTTTCGGCCAGAATCATGCGCTGCACGGTGGGCAGGCGTTCCGGTTCGAAGAACATGTGCTCGGTGCGGCACAGGCCGATGCCTTTGGCGCCGTAGGAGCGGGCGCGGCGGGCGTCGGCGGGGTAATCGGCGTTAGCCCATACCTGCAGGCCGCGGGTCTTGGTACCATCAGCCAGGGTGCGGATGCCATCGCGAGCGGCGATTTCGTCAGCCCATTCGAGCAGGGTCATCAGTTCGGTCTGCTCTTCCAGCGTGGGGGCTACCGAGGGTATCTTGCCGACGAAGACTTCGCCGGTGGTGCCGTCTACCGAAATCCAGTCGCCTTCCTTGATGGTCACGCCGTTGGCGGTGAAGGAGCGGCTTTCGGCGTCAATCTGGATTTCAGAAGCGCCTACCACGGCAGGGATGCCGAACTGGCGGGCGACCACGGCGGCGTGGGAAGTAGCACCGCCCTCGCTGGTCAGGATGCCTTTGGCGGCAATCATCCCGTGCACGTCATCCGGCTTGGTGAAGGGGCGCACCATGATGGCGTCCTGGCCTTCTTCCTTGACCATGCGCTCGGTGGTGTCGGCGTCGAAGTACGCGCGTCCCACCGCAGCGCCGGGCGAGGCGTTCACACCGGTGGCAATCAATTTGCCCTCGGCCTCGGCCTGCTTCTTGGCTTCGGGGTCGAACTGCGGGTGCAACAGGGTGTCCACCTGTTCGGGGGTGACGCGCAACACGGCTTCGTCTTTGGAGATGAGGCCCTCATTGGCCATGTCTACCGCAATCTTGACGGCGGCCTTGGCGGTGCGCTTGCCGTTACGGGTCTGCAGCATCCACAGGCGGCCGCGTTCGATAGTGAATTCCACGTCCTGCATTTCGCGGTAGTGCTTTTCGAGTTTGGCGGCAATCTCAATGAACTGTTTGTAGGCTTCGGGCAGTTCTTCGGCCATCTTTGCGATGGGGGAGGGGGTGCGGATGCCAGCCACCACGTCTTCGCCCTGGGCATTGAGCAGGTATTCACCCCACAGTTTCTTTTCGCCAGTCGAGGGGTTGCGGGTGAAAGCCACACCGGTGCCGCTGTCCCAGCCCATGTTGCCGAAGACCATGGTGACGATGTTGACGGCGGTGCCCAGGTCGTGGGCGATGCCGGCGGCGTTGCGGTAGTCAATGGCGCGCTTGCCGTTCCAGGAACCGAATACCGCTTCGGTTGCCAGGCGCAGCTGTTCGATGGGGTCCTGCGGGAAATCGAAGCCTTTTTCCTTCTTGACGACGGCCTTGAATTCTTCGATGAGCGCCTTCCAGTCTTCGGCGGTCATGTCGGTGTCGGCTGTGTAACCTTTGGACTTCTTGTAGGCGTCCAGCGGGTGTTCAAAGGCTTCATCGTCGATGCCGAGCACCACCGAACCGAACATCTGAATCAGGCGGCGGTAAGAGTCGTAAACGAAGCGCTCGTCGCCGGTCAGTGCTACCATGCCCTTGGCGGTTTCGTCGGTCAGGCCGATGTTGAGGACGGTGTCCATCATGCCGGGCATGGAGAATTTGGCGCCGGAGCGGCAGGATACCAGCAGGGGGTTGCTGGGGTCGCCGAATTTCTTGCCGGTCTGTTCTTCCACGGCCTTGAGGGCTTCCAGTTCCTGCTCCCACATGCCTTCGGGGAATTTGTTGCCGTTGGCCAGGTATGCGTTGCAGGCTTCAGTGGTCACGGTAAAGCCGGGGGGAACCGGCACACCGATGCGGGTCATTTCAGCCAGGTTGGCGCCTTTACCGCCCAGCAGGCCGCGGACACCATCCCACGAGCCGGCATAGGCTTCAGCCTGTTCCACTTCGCGGAACAAGTAGACCCATTTTTTCTGTGTCATGAAAAACCTCCTGAGTGTGTTGTGAAGTGGTTTCTCCAATCTGGTGTGTGGCAGATTGTGAAAAGCGGGGTGTGCCTCACATACAAACAGCGCCCTGGGCGCTGAAAGTGTAGAGGCGTTTCTTATCCATGCATTCGACGACCGCAGCCGCCTGGACATGTTTACACAACACTGTTAGTTTACCACGACTTGCCTTCTTCGCCTGTGGGAAGGGTCATAAATGCATGGTTATTTTTGTCGCCTCCTGCTTTATATCTATCCGAAAAATATTTGTGCGGTGTCATTGCGAGCCCCGAAGGGGCGAAGCAATCCCCCTCAAACCGCCAGGAGACTGCTTCGGCGGTTATGCCGCCTCGCAGTGACATCCCCATAAGAAATTTTCGGATAGGTTCTTTGTCTGGGGGCGTAGTGAACAACATGAAGCAGTAGTACCGCGGTACTGCAAATTTTGTTGAACTTTTGTAAAAAATGCATTTTTTTATTGACAACGGCGGTTTCTCGGCGTATAATAACAATGCATTGTAATGGGACTGCAATGCACTTGCACCGAAAAGGCAAACCCGGCGAGAGCCGGGGGCGCAAAGCCTAGGGTCTTTCTTGTAGACAGCCGGGCTGCCGAAGTGCATATCCTCACTGGTGTTCTTCGCAGGCCTGGCCATATCCAGGCCTGTTGCTGTTTAGGCAGCAGGCGTAACGCATCACTCGGGAGGTGATACGTATGAAAAAACTTCAACGCTACTTTGCTGTTTTTGTCGTATTGATGTTGCTTGCTGCCGCGCTCGGCCCTGCTGGAATGAGCGTTGCAGCGGCGGAAACCGGCCAATGGATTGTCCAGGGGAGCAGCGCTGAGAGCGTGGCGCACCTGGTCGAAGGCCGTGGTGGCACGGTGACAGCCATGTTGCCTGTTGTCAACGGCGTGGTGGCGACCCTGAATGCTTCTCAGGCGCGGGCGTTGCAAGCAGAGCCTGGCATCACGGCTGTCATGGAAGATGCGCCTGTGCAACTGGTCTCTACCACCCTGGGAGATGGGAAAGCCCCCAAGCACGAAGGGGATGGCAACCTCCCTGGGCTGAATGCAATTTCCGTTGATTTGGAAGCCCGCCCCGAGGGCGTCAGCCCTGATTTCGTGGATGCACTGGCATCGCAGGTGGCTGCTGCATACCGCAAAGCCGAAAAGAGTGGCAAGCACCATAACGATGGTGGTGACGATGACGGCGATGGCTGGAATATCCCGGCAACCGACGCCCCGGATGTGATTGGCGCGAACCTTGCCTGGCAACAAGGGTATGATGGTTCTGGCGTCACGGTGGCGGTTGTGGATACCGGTATTGCCTGGCAGCACCCGGGTTTGCTTCTCAACACTGAAGGGCAGATTCGCCTGGTGGGGTGGAAAGACTTCGTCAAGCACAAACGCTGGCCCACCGACCCCAATGGACATGGCACGCACGTAGCCGGTGTGATTGCCGATAGCATGGTCGGTGCCGATGGTGAATACAATGGCGTCGCCCCCAATGTCAACCTGGTGGCTGTGCGGGTACTTGACAAGAAAGGTTTTGGTACCTACAGCCGGGTGTTGCAGGGTATCCAGTGGGTGGTAGACCACAAAGATGACTACAACATCAAAGTCATGAACCTCTCGCTGGTGTCCCCGGTGCAATCACCGTATTGGGCTGACCCGCTCAATCAGGCGGTAATGCAGGCCTGGGCGGATGGCATCACCGTGGTGGTGGCAGCCGGGAATAGTGGTCCCTCCCCCATGAGCATTGGCGTGCCGGGAAACAACCCGTATGTGATTACGGTTGGTGCTTTCACCGATAATTACACCCCCGCTGACTGGAGCGACGACTACATCACGCCCTTCTCGGCGGCCGGCCCGACCCTGGATGGGTTCGTCAAGCCGGACGTGATTGCCCCAGGTGCGCACATGGTGTCCACCATGTTGCCCAAGACGTATCTGGACAAGCACGGTCAGGCGCAGAAAGTTGCTCCAGGCTATTACTGGATGGCTGGTACCTCGCAGGCTGCTGCGGTAGTCTCCGGTATGGCGGCGCTGGTGCTGGATGCCCACCCCAACCTGACGCCGGATGAAGTCAAATTCCGCATTCAGGCTACGGCCTTCCCGTGGGTTGACCCCAATACGGGGAACGCGGGTTACAGCATCTGGCAGCAGGGCTTTGGCCGGGTGAATGCCTTCGACGCCGTGACCTCCAGCGAGGTGGATGGTTTCGCTGCCAATCAGGGCATGGATATTGCCGCTGACCTGGCCGGCACGGTACACTACGAAGGGTATTCCTACTACGACGCGACCACCGGCGAATTCAAGTTGCAGGGCTACGGTTCGTGGGCTGGCGGCTACGGTTCGTGGGCTGGCGGCTACGGTTCGTGGGCTGGCGGCTATGGCTCGTGGGCTGGCGGCTACGGTTCGTGGGCTGGTGGCTACGGTTCGTGGGCTGGTGGCTACGGTTCGTGGGCTGGTGGCTATGGCTCGTGGGCTGGTGGCTACGGCTCGTGGGCTGGCGGCTACGGCTCGTGGGCTGGCGGCTATGGCTCCTGGGCTGGTAGTGAACCGTGGGCTGGCTCGACCTTCTCCACCGCTTCCTTCGTACAGAACTTCCTGGCGGGTGTAGCGCCGGATGTCAACTCCACCAGTGCCTCGATTGGTGTGACGAACAGCACGCACTGATGGTCGTATAGCAGCACCCTTGATGATTTACACCTCCCAAATGTAGCGGTAGCATTTCTTATCGGTAGTGCAAAGGGCAGGACGCCTGCAAGCGTCCTGCCCTTTGTGTTAACCTGACTGCAATGCAGGTTGTGTTATGGCTGAGTGTTGGTGATTGAGCCCGTTGAAAGAGAGTTGGTGCGGGGTAAGTCCAAGACCTTGAGTTGTGCTAGTCGCTCCAGGTCAGGTTGCGCGCCCAATCCCTGAAGGATGGCTGCGGCTTGACTGGCCACAGCAATGGCTTTTTCCGGTTGCTTTTGATGTTTGTATAGTTCAGCAAACGTCATCAGAGTGCGGGCATATTCCAGTTGATTACCTGCTACTTGAAGGGTTTCCAGGCTCTCCATGAGCAATTGTGCAGCACGTTCCCATTCAATGTATTTCATGGCTAGTTTAGCAGCCAGACGTAAGGCACGCCCGCGCTCTGAGGATGGAGCCAGGGCTTTGGTCTGATTGCTTTTCAGGGATTGGAATGCTGCTTTTAGGATGTCCTCAGCTTTGGCAAGGTCTCCAATTTCCAGATATGCTTCGACTTGAGTGAGGTATAGGTCAATGAGGTGTTCTCGCGAGCCGATCCGGCGGAAAATCTCCAACCCATGCTCGCTGTCCTCAATGGCCTGGCCCCAATTTTGCATAGCAAGATATAACCGGCTACGATGCAAATATCCCTGCCCTTCCAGGTGTACATGTCCTATGTTTTTGGTGATTTCCAGCGCAGTATTGATGTGTTTCAATGCCAGGTCTGTGTGTCCCTGGTCAGTGTATAGCAATCCCATATTGTTATTGATAAGTGCAATGGCCTCCACATCCCCCAGGGTCTCGTTTAACCGCAAACTGCGCTGGAAGGCTGTCAGTGCCTGCGGCCATTTACCGGCTTTCCAGTGCAA